>CAYPCH010000016.1:19347-41602 GCA_964409165.1 uncultured Oscillospiraceae bacterium
ACCCCAACCCCAACGCCTGCTTCAACTCCGTTATTTACATCAACACCTACCCCGACTTTAGTACCGGGTTCTGCAAGGAGTGCTTTTTCAAGAATAGAGGCTGAAAGCTTCAGCAGTGTCAGTGCTTCAAATGTTATAGTAGTACCTATTAGTGGCGGAAGCGGCATAGGTTACATCTATAGCGGCAACCATGTAACATATAAT
Source organism: uncultured Oscillospiraceae bacterium (assembly GCA_964409165.1). Classification (GTDB taxonomy): domain Bacteria; phylum Bacillota; class Clostridia; order Acetivibrionales; family Acetivibrionaceae; genus CAYPCH01. The sequence goes on from CAYPCH010000016.1 coordinate 19,552, forward strand.
AGCATAGACTTTGGCAGTGGTGCGGTTTTATTCAAAGCAAGAGTAGCAACTGCTACTGCTACAAATATTGAGATAAGAACAGGAAGTTCAAACGGTAACCTTATAGGTTATTTATCCGTATCATCAACAGGTGGCTGGGACAATTATCAGGAAGTGTCGTGTAGCATAAGCAATGTTACAGGAATACAGAATTTGTACCTTGTATTCTCGGACTCTATCAATTGCGACTGGCTTACATTTGTTGCTGGTTCAAGCTCACCTGCACCCACACCTTCTCCAACACCGATTCAGAGTGTAAGGAGTGCGTTTTCACAAATACAGGCTGAGAGTTACAACAGTGTCAATGGTTCAGAGGTTCAATCCCTTGGTATTTCCGATGGTGGAACAGCTATTGGATATATTGTCAGTGGAAATTATATGGCATTCAATAACATAGATTTTGGTAGTGGAACAACATCGTTCAAAGCAAGAGTAGCCGAAAACGATTCTAGTAATATTGAGGTAAGAATTGGGAGCTCAACAGGTACACTTTTAGGCACTTTGCAGGTATCATCAACGGGTAGTTGGGAAAATTACCAAGAAATGAGCTGTGACATAAGCAACATTACAGGAGTAAACAATTTATATTTGGTATTTTCAAGTGCTGTTAATGTTGACTGGTTTATGTTTACACCTTTAACAACAACAACAACATCAATAAGTGCCTTTTCAAAAATAGAAGCTGAAAGCTATAGTAATGTCAGCAGTTCAAACGTCGAGACATTAGAGCTTAATGCCGGAGAAAGTGCTATAGGATATATTCAAAGCGGTAACTATATAGTTTTCGACAATGTGAATTTTGACAGCGGAGCAGCTTCCTTCGAAGCAAAGGTTTCGTGTTCTGCAGGTTCAACAACTGATATACAAATCAGACTAGGAAGTTCAACAGGCTCACTTATGGGTACTTTGTCGGTACCATCGACAGATAGCTGGGATGCATATAGTGAGTTATCCTGTGGAATAAATACTATTACAGGAGTACAAAACCTATATCTGGTGTTTACAGGACCTGTAAATGTAGACTGGTTTTCCTTTGCTACATATGGAATTGCGGCTACACCTACACCTTCACCTATGCCTACGCCTACCATTGCAGCAACACCAACAGCAACTTTATCTGCAGTTTCAACACCGGTAGCATCCACACCATCTGTTACAATACCTGTGCATTCACCTACACCGCTGCATATGAATCAACCGAATATGCTTTTGGCGAGAGATGGAACAACAAGTGCTGAAATAGGAGAGACTAAAACGATTGCATCACTGCAAAGTGGGCAATTGAGTTTGGAAGGGATAGGAACATTGAAAGGCGAGAAGGAAATAGCACTTATTGTTGATAATGCGGTAAGCACCCATTATATTACCAAAGATATTGTTACGCCTTTAGATTTTGGAATATTTGCAAACAGGAATTTCAGGGGAGTGGGAAGAGAAGCATATGTAAAAGGCGGAATCCATGCCAATAATATTCTGGAGACTTATATAGCGGATTTAAACGTAGATGGGAATTTATCGGCATCAGAATTCGCTATAGGATATGGTACAAATATTACTGGAAATTTTGAAACCATTACTACACCGATTCCAATGCCTGTATTCCATGATAAACTGATAGAAAATGCCCGGAATAATTCCATGGTGTTCAAGCCGGCAGATTATCCGACAGATAAACCCTTCCCAGGACAGCCTGGATTCAATATTAGGTGTGAAAATGGTAATACCTTTGTTATAACCGGAGCAGGAACGTTTAAATTAAATTCTTCAATGTATTTTGAAGGAAATTTGAGACTTTCAGTTCCACATATAGTTAACACAAATACAAACTTTTTGGTTGCAGATGGGTTTGTTTACCTTGAAGGACATGACATAAATTTAGCTGAATTAAATGAAGATGACATTAACAATAATACCAATCTGCTTAATGTTTACTCAATACACGGCAAAGTATATGTAGCCACAGAGAGGGCTAAAATATATGGTATACTTTATGCGGCAGGAGAGGAGGATCCGACAAATACATATACGAATGACGTAGGGGTTGTACTTTTGCAGGGAATCAAGACCGATATATATGGAGCAGTGGTTGCGGGAAGTGATATAAGAATGGAAGGAAGCGAAACCAAAGTATATTGTACCTCAATGGTAACCTCAAAAATAGAAACAACTTATATTCCAAATAATGTCCATATTTCTTTAAAAGAAGCAGCCAAACAATTTGTAGAGAAGTTTGCAGGCAGTGGTACAAAAGTTTGTGCCTTGCAATACTCAGATTCGGCAAATGATAATGATTTCAGCTTTTATGATAATACAGAAACACTTAAAGGCATTATTGACGGTTTCCCTGAGGTTACTACAGGTTATAGTAATATGGGAGATGCGCTAAGACGGGGATATGAGGTGTTGACCGACACGTCGAAGTCATCGCCGACTGCAACTAAATATATTGTTGTGCTTGCAGCTTCCACACCAAATAAGTGGACAAGAAATGCAGATGGTACCATGAAGACTGATACAGGAGCAGCAGAGGCAACGTTTATTGCAGGTGATGGAGCTATCGATGCAGACGGTAAAGGTCTTGAGTATGCAATTGCAACGGCAAGTACTATAAACTCCAAAGGAATTCAATCGGTTATTATAAACAACTTGCCTGAAGATATTTCTGCAAACGTGGAGCAAGTCGCTGTAGCATCAGGTGCTGTGGCAAACAATCGATACTATAAGGAAGCTTCTATAGATGAATTATCGGTAATATATCGGACCGTGTACCTTGAGCCTGCTAAAAATGTAGTTTTGCGTGATGTTAGATATGAGGAAGTATTTCCAGAAGGTATCAAAGTACTCGAACAACCTGACGGTACAAGCGTCAGTGAGGTGCAGGTTAATGGAACTACTAGAAATAAGGTATCGGGAAGACTTAATGATATAAAGCTTATTTATGACGGCACAAAGTATATAATTGAGCCTTGCACAATTGAGCTTAAAGTGCGTTATACAAAAATAGGCGCTATAACATTCAAAGGTGCTGACTCAAAAGTTATTTATAATATTGATTATATCGACACAAATGGTGATGAGAAGACTGCCCAATTTGAGAAAAACTTCAATGATTTTACAGTGAATGTAACATTATCCATTGATATCGGCTAACCTTTGTACTGTTTTGGTACTACACATGCAGAACTCACAGGATCACAGTATTCGAGCAGTATCTGTAAATATAAATTTCAGGAAATCCGGCAAAAAACTTCGGGACTCGATGTCCCGAAGTTTTATATTTTTATATTTTTCTTGTATTTATTTACTGAACTACCCATCTTATCAATGCCATATCAAAGGAGTTCATCAAATCCTCATGATAAGGTATTACCCTGAATGTGTAACCGTATTCGCCACCTTCATACAGCGTAATATTTGCTGAATACCTGTAAGTACCTTCTCCTGTTTTCTCGTCAAGCTTCATGTCGATAATTTCTGGATTTTCTATACTGTTGTTTTTCCCTATGCCTCCGTAATACACTTGGACTTTAACGCTTGAAGGCAATAAACTTCCTAGTGAAACAGAAGCATGTATGGGTATTGTTTCTCCTGAAATAAAGTTTTTCTCGTTAAGCGGGTTGGATGCCTTATCTGCAATAATCTGTACCTGAGGCCATAATTTCTCGACACGTGTTTTCCAGTCGGCAAGATCCAAAGCAGCCTTATAATCGTTGGATAAAAGCTTATCTACTCTTTTCATAGAAGTAAAATAAAACTTATTGGTATAATCCTGTACCATCCTATGAGTGCTGTACAGTGAAGTATTTGATTTAATTGATTCCTTCATAACGGATACCCATTTTTCAGGAACACCTTTTTCGTTCCTGTCAAAAAAAGCAGGAATTATCTGTTTTTCAAGTATGCTATATATAGACTCACTGTCAGCATTATCCTGATAGTATTCATTATCATAGAAGGTATCATCGCCGATAACCCAACCGTTTTTGCCGTTATATCCTTCACACCACCAACCATCCAGTATACTGAAGTTGATTATACCGTTTATGCATACCTTTTGGCCACTGGTTCCGCTTGCCTCAAGAGGCCTTCTCGGATTGTTAAGCCAGATATCAACCCCTTGTACAAGATTACGTGCCAAGGTCATGTTGTAATTTTCGACTAGTATAACCTTGCCTTGGAATCCTTCCTGTCTAGTAATGTCGTTAATGTGTTTGATTATTTCATGTGCCGGTCCGTCAGCCGGGTGAGCCTTACCTGCAAATATAATTTGCATAGGCCTTTCAGGATCGTTCAAAAGCTTCTGAATTCTGGCAAGGTCTCTGAATATGAGATTGGCCCTTTTATATGTTGCAAATCTACGGGCAAAACCAATGGTCAAAGCATTAGAATCAAGCAATGTATCCACTTCTCTGATTTTTTCTATAGATTCACTGTTTGCTATCCTTTGCTCTTTGAGCTTTTCCCGGACAAAGCTTATCATTTTGGTTTTTAGAACACAGTGGGTTTTCCAAAGATCTTCGTCGGGAATTTCATCAACCTTATCCCATACAGCTCTGTCATAAAGTTTATCTTCCCAACCCTTATCAAGATGCTTGTCATAAAGATACTTAATACTAGGAGACATCCAGGTAAGTGGATGGATTCCATTTGTTATATGACCGATAGGAACCTCATCCTCAGGGACTCCCGCCCATACATTTTTGAATATATTTCTCGAGACTGCACCATGCAACTCGCTTACTCCATTTCTTTGACCCGAAAGGGATAAAGCAAGTACCGTCATGTTAAAATTCTGATGATCTCCTATTTTAAGACCCAGATCTAGAAATTCATGTCTGCTTATGCCTAAGGATGGCCAATAGTTTCCAAAATAACGGTCTATCATTTCCAGTGGAAATACATCGTTTCCTGCAGGTACAGGGGTATGGGTTGTAAAAATAACTGAAGAAGATATAACTTCTTTTGCTTGTATAAATGGCATCTTTTCATTCTGTACGAGCTTTCTTATAAGTTCGAGTCCAAGGAAAGAGGAATGACCTTCATTCATGTGGTATACAGTAGCATTTATACCTAAAGCATCAAGCACTCTTGCTCCTCCTATACCAAGAAAAATTTCCTGTTGAATTCTTGTTTCCTGATCTCCGCCGTAAAGTCTTGCAGTTAAACCCCTGTCATTAGGACTATTCTGTTCAATGTCCGTATCCATTAAAACCAGGTTTATCCTCCCAATTTGTACCTTCCAGACCTTGGCATAAACTACTCTTCCGGGCAGTTCAACACTGATGATTATCTGTTCGCCTTTCTGGTTCAAGGCGGGCTTTATAGGGAGATGAGATGTATTAAGGTCGGTAAATATTGTTTCCTGCCAGCCTTCACCGTTAATATGCTGACTGAAATACCCCTGTTTGTAGAACAGTCCAATAGCTGTAAATGGGATACCTAAATCGCTTGCCGATTTACAGTGGTCACCGGACAAAACTCCCAATCCGCCTGAGTATATGGGAAGCACTTCATTTAAGCCGTATTCGGCTGAAAAATATGCCACCATGTGATTCTTTTTGTCTGGATAGGTACGGCTGTACCAAGTATCGGTTTCATTCATGTATGTTTCATATTTTTTAACTACATCTTTATAGCAGGACATAAATTCAGGGTCATTTACTTTAGCTTCAAGTTTTTTCTGGCTGACTTCCTTAAGAAACCTTACAGGATTTTTACCGAGTTTTTCCCATAAAGCCAAATCAATTTCCCTGTAAAGATCAATTGCATCGGAATTCCACGACCACCATAAATTGTATGCAATGTCTTTTAGCATTGATAGTTCTTCGGGAATTATAGCTGTTACAATTATTTTTCCAAAAAGATACATATGCACCCTCCGTTTTGTTATATGATTTATTATTATCACTTTTTAAATAATAAATAACATAAATTTTAATAACCTGCTTTTTTAATGGATAAATTTAATTTATAGCTTGAACTTAATGTTTTACCTATGTGATGCTAAAAGACAATTTTGTGGATAAGATTTCCTAGATTCTCATCCATTATATTATCATATATATGTTTACTTTGGTAGAGTTTTTTAAAAAAAATAATAATTATTTTTTAAACATAACCACGTAACCCTTGAAAACAGAGGATTACAATTGTCTATAAAGGCTAAAACCATATTTTTCATCTTTAATATGACAGTTTCGCCCCTTTAATATAATGTACAAAAGCAGTAAAATATCGCCCGACGATCCGCATGCATTGAGCAAAATCCCCATTAATAAACAGAAACTAAATGATGGGGTCAAAAAATAGACATATGCAAGCATGGGAGTTAGGGCAAATAAAGGTAGCAACATTATTACTGTCATTTGGATGGTGGTATAAAGATTGCCTGAAGTATCAATTGTATATGCATTTAAATGTTTAATGCCGAATTTAAGTCTTGCCCCAAACATTTTATAAGCAATCCCATGGAGTAATTCATGCAAAACTACGACAACCGACAGGGTCGGAAGTAGCAATAATATCTGTTTGTCTATTAGGATGTTTTGAGGCAAAACCTTATAAAAACCCATATTATTTAGTTTATAGAGAATAAAAAAAGCCGATATAGAAGCACATAATGAAGCAGTATTAATTATGAGTGAATTGAACTTATTTAGTTTGAACTCTGCAACCTTAACCAATATAACACCTGCCTAATAAATTAATTTACTTATATGATTGGCAATAATTACGTGAAATATACCAAAAAATATGTATCGAAAATATGTATCAATATATATTAAATTACAAAATGAATTACAAAATATTTCAATTACTAAAAATTTGTATTGTGTAGAAAATATACTTATGGTTAAACGATTTTTTATTTATGGATTGGCAGGATGGACTATTGAAGTATTCTGGACCGGAATGCATTCAGTGTTTACAGGAGACTTGACACTGCATGGTTATACAAACCTCTGGATGTTTTTTATATATGGGTCAGCAGTATTTCTTGAACCTATACATGATATTATCAGGACATGGAGGTGGCCGGTAAGAGGAATATTATGGGTTGTAATAATTTGGGGAATAGAGTACACAAGCGGACTCATTTTAGTTAACTTACTGAATGTATATCCTTGGTTTTATGCAGGACCTTTTGCTGTTGACAATCTTATAAGGCTGGACTATGCACCTGCATGGTTTATTGCAGGGATTTTATTTGAAAGAGTCCATAGGACTTTAGATACTTATAACATAGTGTAAGTCATGAAAATAAGAAAGGAGTGAAATGAAGGAGGCAAAACTTTGTACCCTTGATGGGTACAAAATTTTATTTGTTTGTTGTTTAAGAAAAAAAAGGTTATAATCTATTTATTACCCATACCGTAGGGAAAGCTGTAACCAAAGTAAAAGAACCGTGATTAAGGCAAACAAGCGGGACAATATACTTGAAAAGTTTGTTAAAAAGCAAGCTTGTGTAAGAAGAATTGTAGTTGGGTATAGGAGGGAAAGTATGGAGGAGAATAATATTATTGACCCAAATAAGACTAATAAAGAATATATTATTAATAGACTTAAGAGGATTGAAGGGCAGGTTAAAGGCATCCAGAAGATGATAGAGGAAGATAAGTACTGTGTTGACATTTTGACTCAAATTGCAGCTGTTCGTGCAGCTGTTAACAAAGTTGGCGGAATTGTTCTTCAAGAGCATACAAGGACATGTTTGCATAAAGCCGAAGCGGATAAAAGAGATGAAGTCATGAACGATCTGATTAACACAGTACAAAAGTTTTTGAAATTTATTGATTAGTGTTTCAATTTCTTTTAATAAGGGTAAAAAATATAAAATTGAAATAAGTCAAAAAGATTTTTTGAAATAATAATCAAATGCATAGGAGGAAAAAATATGGCTGGAGAAAATGTTACCATTCTTACAAAGGACAATTTTGATGAGGTGGTCAAATCAAGTGCAACGGTATTGGTTGATTTTTGGGCGCCTTGGTGTGGACCTTGCAGAGCAGTCGGACCTATAATAGACGAGTTGGCTGTAGAATATGGGGGTAAGGCAAAAGTTGCCAAGCTTAATGTTGATGATGAAGGAGAAATTGCTCAGCGCTTCAGGGTTATGAGTATACCTACAATAATGATATTTAAAAACGGAGAACAGGTCGAAAAGCTGATAGGAGCAAGATCTAAAAGCGAACTTGCGGAAATAATAGATAAACATATATAAAAAATATAAAAACCATACATTAAAGCGTGTAGAATTGCTTTGCACGCATTTGCCCAGATGACATAGCGAGAACCGCTACTGCCATCATCTAAGGTGTATCCTGTATTGATATTTGCACTAAAGCCAGTGGTTTCAATGGTTAAGAATTACCACTGGCTTATAAAAGAGAACGCTGGTATCGATGATTTCATAAACACTGCATCTGCGGAATATCAGCGTTTGGAGCGCAGGCTCATCACACCTGAGTTCAATATAGTATCTAATGTCTCTTTATATGTGCGCCAAACGCAGTCAGTGGTAGGTATTTATTAAGGAATATCAACAAGGCGCCCAAGGTAGCAGGTACGATAGATGAAACATATATTATAGCAGTTCTTATGTCGGTAATACCTTCAAAGCTCTGAGACATGATCATCCGGTAAGCATACATACCAACACCCTGCTGTAAAACATTAGTGGTGAAAATAGTTTGGCAAAAGAAGCTACCCCAGCTTGTTATAAAGACCAATACAAGGATCACAGTTAACGGTCTAAGTGCAAGCCTGAAATAGTCCTCAAAGTTGCATGCTTCACCCTTAAGACTACAGGATATGGAGAAATGCAACGCAAATGCGCCAACAATAGAGAAAGCTGAGCTAAATATAATGGGGTAAATTGTATCAATCATGCCATATTGCTGATAAACTAAATACTCGCCAACAAAATTATTAGTCAATGAAAACAGGATAACTAGAAACAAAGGATACAGAATTTTACTGAACCTCAACAGATATGCCAGCATAAATGACATTATGGCGAAGTTGTCCAGTCCAGATGATTTACTTTCGGAAATGCCCTTGAGTATATTGTAGTTTTTAAATGAAAGTCTAATTGACTGAACTGCAGGAAATAGCTTAAAGAAGGAAATAACTATCAATGCAGGCAATGCCAATAAGAACGCCCCTATATTTTTATTCACTATCAAACCACCTCTTTTTTATTAGATTATACGTTATTAGTTTAAAGAAACAATTCCATATAATACCGTTATTCTATAATAAAAACAGAGGCTCTGCAATAGTTTTAAAGAGTTTCTGTAAAAACTTTTGAAGTCCATGGCTTAATATCTTGTTTTATGGTTTAATGGTAATATAGACCAAAGGTGTAATTTTACATTTTATATCGTCTATATAATTTTTTTTAGAAAAAAAGAGGATTTTTGTAACGTATATCGAATTATATAAAATGTAAATAAAAAATATTGGTTACGGTAATACATATATTAATATATAGGAGGAATCCTTAATGGCAGGAGAAAAAAGGTTTGGAACGGCGATGTTCGGTTTTAAACAATCTGACGTAAATTCATATATTGAAAAGATTCTTAGAGAGTTTGATGACAAGCTCAAAGAAAAGGAAAGTGAAGTAGCTACTTTGAAGAATCAATGCAGAGAACTCAGAATCAAGTATGAGGATATTGCCAGAAAATCCGAACAAATAAATGATGACAGAGCCAAAATTGCAGATGTATTGATTAAAGCTCAGGAAAAGGCTGAGGTTATTATGGAAGAGGCAAAAAAGCAAGCTGTTGAAGAAAGAAATAAATTATCTTACATGACAGAGAAGGAAAAGGAAAGGCTTGTGGATATAAAAGAAGAAATAAAGTCATTAAAGAATGAAGTTACTAAAACTCTCAAGAAATATGAACTTGATTTGAATAAAGTTGTTGAATTTGCTGAAGAGCAAGAGAAGGAAATTACTACAGATGTACTTGAAAAGGTAGAAGAGAAAGAATCAAGTGAGGACATACTTGACGAGATTATGGAAGAATATGTGTCGAAATCGAATATCGGTACTGACAGATAGAAGCAAAATAATGTTTGGAAAAATTGGGACGTCTGATCTCAAGCATTTTTAAATGGATTTTGCGTAGAATAGCTATTGTATGAGGCTAATAAAATTCTTTTACTTGACTAAGGGTAAGAGAATTTTTTATATATAGAATTATATATAATATAGAATTAGAGGTTGTAAAATTATTATGTTTTTATTATAATAAGTACAATTAAGGTCGGTGTTGATTATTTTTGCTAAGAGTTTAGCTCCTTAGTCCTTTTTGCAATGGGTGAAGGAGTTTGATGTTTTCTTAGATATATGGATAAATTGATATATTGCGAACTTTATCTGTAATATATATAACAGAATGGGAATTTCCAGTAAAAAGGAGGAAGTACTTATGGAAGAAATTTTGGAGATATTGGAAGGGAATAGCAAAACTACTACAGAGCAAATTGCTGCAATGCTCAACAAAAATGTTGATGAAGTAGGTAATGCCATAAAAAAATTCGAAGAGGATAATGTTATTGTTGGATACAATACTTTAATTGATTGGGAAAAGACAAGCAAAGAAACAGTAACAGCCTTAATTGAAGTTAAAGTAACTCCTCAAAGAGGACAGGGATTTGACAAGGTTGCGGAAAGGATATATAGGTATCCTCAGGTTAAAGCCTGTTATCTTATGTCTGGGGGGTTTGACCTGACAGTAATTATTGAGGGCAAGACTATGAAGGAAGTTGCATTATTTGTTGCAGAAAAGCTTGCTCCGCTTGATTCGGTATTAAGTACTTCAACACATTTTGTATTAAGGAAGTTTAAGGATAAAGGTATTGTTTTTGAAGGGGAAAAGAAAGATGATCGTGAGGCGGTGGTTCTATGAAAATAGAGGATATGATACTGCCTTCGGTAAGAAATCTACCCCCGTCTGGAATAAGGAAGTTTTTTGATCTGGTTAATGAAATGAAGGATGCCATATCATTAAGCATAGGTGAGCCTGACTTTGTTACACCTTGGAATGTAAGAGAGGCTGGAATATATTCCCTCGAAAAGGGATATACGCACTATTCTCCCAATGCCGGTTTTAAGGAGCTGCGTGAAGAGATATCCAAGTATTTGAACAGAAAATACGGGCTCAAATATAACCCTGGCGATCAGGTTATTGTCACTGTGGGGGGGAGCGAAGGGATTGATATAGCCCTAAGAGCTCTTGTAGGTCCTGGGGATGAAGTAATCATTCCCGAGCCAAGCTTTGTTTCATACAAGCCTTGCACAATTTTGACAGGAGCAACTCCAGTTATTATTAAGTTAAGGGCTGAAGACCAGTTTAGGCTCACACCGGAGCTGTTAGAAAAGTCAATTACAAAGAAGACAAAAGTTTTGATACTGCCTTTTCCTAATAATCCTACCGGAGCTATTATGACGAGGGACGACCTTGAGAAAATTGTAGATATTATCAAGGACAGAGATATAATTGTTATTTCAGATGAGATATATTCAGAGCTTACCTATCAGGAAAAACATGTCTCTATTGCATCATTTCCTGGTATGCAAGACAGAACTCTTGTTATTAACGGTTTTTCCAAGGCATTTGCCATGACCGGCTGGAGGCTTGGTTATGCATGTGGACATCCTGATTTGATTTCGTCAATGTACAAGGTACACCAGTATGCCATTATGTGTGCACCGACAACAGCGCAATATGCAGCAATTGAAGCTCTCCGCAACAGCGATGAAGATGTTGCGATGATGACAAAGGAGTATAACAGAAGAAGATGTATTATGCTTGACGGGTTTAGAAAGACCGGACTTGACTGCTTTGAAGCTTTAGGAGCGTTTTATCTTTTCCCTTGTATTGAGTCTACCGGAATGAGTTCAGCGGAATTCTGCGAAAAATTGCTTATGGCTGAAAAGGTTGCTGTAGTTCCAGGAAACGCCTTTGGAGATTGTGGTGAGGGTTTTGTCCGTGTGTGTTATTCAAATTCCATGGAAAACATTATGGAGGCATTGAAAAGAATACAGAGATTTGTTAACAATAAAAAATTGGGTGCCTAAGTACTACTAGTTTTGTTAGCATCAAAAAGGCACTCAATTGTGCGAAAGCAAAATAGTCTTTCTAACACTAAAATCCCGAGGGATTAAACACCTTCCGGGATTTTAATGTTAGAAGAAGTCCATACTATTACTAGTACGAACCTTGAAGAGTATATATAAAGTTGTGCAGGATGTCATTAAAAAATATGTTATTGAATCGAAAATTAGGAAGCAAATTTATTGTTTGTATCAAGCTTAAGCTTGATATATTTTACAATCAATTTATCAAGTTCTTTGCTTATCGCCAAAATTTTTTCGGTATCCCCTGTTTCGATAATATTGTGTAATTTATTCCTTGCATATTCAATCTTATTCAAAACATCGACCTCCCATTTAAAATTTATATAAGTTTAAATAATAATCTTATTCAACTGACTAACAACTATATTTAATAATAAAACTTGTTTAATAATAACAAACTGTGATAGAATAATTAAAGTAAAAAGTATCTGTAAATAATTTCATCATTCAGTAACTATACTTTATTTTACAGCAACAATATGTTGCTGTCAATAAGTATTTTTTTAAAATGCAAACATTTTGTTGCGTTATGGATTAAAAAATAATAGAATACTGTCAAACGATCTTGGGGTGGTATAAAAATGGCTTTTGCGTCAATGCTTAAACAACTTAGGGAGCAGAATCAACTTTCACAGAAAGATATTGCTGAATACCTGGGCATTACGCGGCAGGCGGTTGCTTCCTATGAACTGGCAAAGAGAGAACCTGACTATGATGTTCTGAAAAAGTTGGCAGACTATTTTGGGGTGTCTGTTGATTACATATTAGGAAGAGCTAATTGTAAAGATGTAAACGCAGTAACGGTTGGGAAAAATATTGATTTGATAAAAGGGGATCTTACATACCTTGAATTGTCTCAGGATATTAGCAAAAAACTTGGGGCACTTATTTTCCCTGAAATGCTTGAGTTATACGCAAAAGGGGAGAGGATGCCTTTTGTAGGCACAATAAAGATCCTTGCCAAGTATGCCCAAGTTCGTGATTCTTTTTTCTATAAGTATAATATGCCTGAAACCTATCAGAAAGAAAAAGAATTATATCTTATAGAAATGAACCAGGAAAAGGCATCTAGGGCAGATAAAAAAAGTCCGGCAGTTATCGGTTATATACAGGATAATGAATTAGATAAATGGATTGTTAAAGAAAGTAGTATTCAGTACATAAAGCTTGCCAAAGAAATTCAGGATGCAGGTCTTCCTGTGGAAGTATTAAAGCCGCTTCTGAAAAGTATCAAGAAGAATAGTAATTTGTAATAGACTTTGTTGTGTATATGAGATAAAATAAACACTGCTATAAATTTTTTTACAAGGAGTTGATTTAAAGTGTTGGAGCTTGAACAGATTAAGCTGGAAATTCAAGACTACAAGCATAAATTAGACGAAATGGGGACTTCACTTTGACGTCGAAAGACTAGGAAATATAATTGAGGAGCTTGAGCAAAAAGCTTCTGAGCCAGATTTTTGGAGCGATGCGGAGAATTCACAGAAAGTTCTTCAGCAAATCAAAGGTTTGAAGGAAAAGGTTGAAAGATATAACAGTTTAGTATCGGGATGGGAAGACATTTCTACTTTATGCGAGCTTGCGATTGATGAACAGGATGAAAGTGTTATTCCTGAAGTTGAAGAGGATTATAAAAGCTTTAAGGACGATTTTGAGGAACTAAGGCTTGAGACTCTTCTGACAGAACCCTATGACAGAAATAATGCGATAATGACACTGCATGCAGGTGCGGGAGGGACAGAGGCACAGGACTGGGTACAAATGCTATTGAGGATGTACACTCGCTGGGCTGAAAAAAAAGGTTATACGGTAAGGATTTTGGATTATCTTGACGGAGAAGAAGCAGGTATAAAGAGTGTAACCTTTCATGTAATTGGTGAAAATGCATATGGGTATATGAAGTCGGAAAAAGGTGTTCATCGTCTTGTAAGGATTTCTCCTTTTGATTCATCAGGTAGAAGGCATACATCCTTTGCATCTATGGATGTAATGCCCGAATTAAGCGATGATGTTGAGGTCAATATAAATCCAGATGACCTTCGTATTGATACTTACCGCGCAAGCGGTGCCGGGGGGCAGCATATAAATAAAACAGAATCTGCCATAAGAATAACCCATTTACCTACAGGTGTTGTTGTAGCTTGTCAGACGGAGCGCTCGCAGTTTCAAAATAAGGACACTGCAATGAAAATGCTTAAATCAAAGCTTGTTGAACTCAAAGAGCGTGAGAACAAAGAAAAAATAGAAGATCTTAAGGGTATTCAAATGGAAATAGCATGGGGAAGCCAGATCAGATCATATGTATTTTGTCCGTACACCCTTGTTAAAGACCACAGGACAAATTATGAAATGATTAGTGTTGAATCGGTATTGGATGGGCAAATAGAAGGTTTTATAAATTCATACCTTGCAAGCCTATCGAAAAAGTAATTAATGTAATTAAAATAATTAAAACAATTAAAATAACAGTACTTATTCAGATACAATATCTCCATCTTCATATACTGCTTCTTATATCCTACAGGCAGACGGAAAGCTTCTAAAACATTACATGGAAATGGATAATATCAACAAACAGTAAATTTATAAATGCATTAATTTATTTTAATAAAATAATTAAAGTATACAGGCAGCTGCTAAGTATTGTGGCTGCCAGTTTTTTTGTAGTATAATGCGAGGTATAGTATAGGAATTATTTAATACTAACCTCCGCCTTTTTCAAATAAAAGCTCTCTTGTTATATCATCGAATCTTACATTGACAACTTCATGATGAACGGTTAAAGTTGTGTTTGATAACAGGAACACATCAATCTGAAAGCTTTTCTTGTTCACCAGGTAATTTATCACGCTGTAACCTTCCTTTGATTTTTTAAAATAATTATTAAGTCTTTCCATGAGCTGGCTGTCTGGTAGATAATTTATCATTTCTATGCTGTCCTCTACAGTATCAATCTCCAGAAGGAAATAACCTGACTGTTTATCGAACTCTGCATACAGAGGAACTAACTGCATGTTATTGTTTTTGTTATAGCCTCTATTATTAGAGTAGTTGAAGCCGGATGGGAAATATATACTGACATCTGTCAAAAGCTGGTTTTCAAGAAACGCTTTGCACTCGCTCCTTAACGAATCAGTTGTGTAGTTTCTTATAAGGTTAGTATTGTAGCCGATTCTTTCTGGTATAATTTCAACATTGTACATTTTGGATACTATTGGGAAAAGCAAATTGCTATCTGAGTAATGTATTATTGCAGTCATATTATGGCTATCAAAGCTGATTTCATATATCAGTTTATTCTTGTATAGCTTTCTTAGCTCTTCTTCTGTAGCTTTTGCTGCTGTAGTCTGTTCTACTGCATTAATTATTGAAAAACTTCTGGACCAATAGTCAAAATCTATTCTGTAAGCTCCTGCATTTTTACAGTTATCAATGTATACAAGTACATCGTTTTGTGAATCAAGGTATTTAGCATGTGTTACGACAGCGTTTCTGTCAAGAATAATTTTAAACCATCTCTCAATAAGAACTATTTTTCTGTTTCTTTTTTCGCCGTCGGACTTTCTTCTTAGGTATTCCCTTGTATTTTCAACAGAAAAAGATTCTGCTATGTGATTTACAATGTAGTCAAGATCAGTATCATTAATACCTCCATTTTCTGTTATATATTCACTCGAAGAGATAAATAAGGAATTTATTTTTTTGTCTCGGATTATGTCAATGGAATAGCAGAGTTTATATCGGTCTCCATTATCCAAATAGTTAATCAATTTATAAAGGTAAGTTACATTATTGTCGTTTTTTTGTTTGATGTTTAAAACCTTGTACGCTTTATTTTCGTATGGTGCAATATAGTTTGAGATATATTTTTTAAGATCATTATTGTCTGCTCCTGTTAAAAACTTGACCACCTCTTCTGCTGATAATGATGCAGAGTGCCTTGACTCATTAACGTATATATCTATAGGTCCGGAGTAATCAAATGAACTCAGCACCATTTTATCAAAATTTATATCATTAGATTTATTTTCAAGCAGCCAGTCTTTAGGATAGTCAAAAGAATATCCTTCTTCAGGGTTTGAGTAATTTATAAATTCAAGATCATAGTTCGTATTAGTACGTGGGTTTATGAAATACAGTGACTCGACTATTTTAACAAACTCATTTGCAACCTCATCCGATGGAGGGTCAAACTTGCTGTTAAGTGCAATCGTATAAAGTTTTTTATTGTGTACAAAAAAGTAAGCCTCTACAAAGCTTTTGGTGTAAGCCTCTTCAAGCTCATAACGCAGATAGTTGAAGTTTTTGTCTGCCAGTTTGATGTTTTTATGCTCAAGCATTTGTATCCTGCTCTTGTTATATGACTTTAAAAAGTTGATTTTATCTGAAATAGCGGAAAGAGGGTCGTTTATTTGTTCAACCGAAATGGAAAAATAACTTGTATAATCAATTTTATAACTTAAGTAGTCTAGTGAATCTGTTATACTGTTTTTTAAATAGGGGACGAAAGTTACAGGATATGTAACTTTATAATTTTGTTTTACATTTAAATATTCTATGTAGGCTTTGTTTGAACTGTCGATAACTGGATAAATACCTGCATTCGCAATTTGTATAGATTCTTCGTCGGTAAGGATTTGCAGAACTTCTGTATTCTTAGGCAAATTCTTAATAGACAGATTATTTAGAAAAATAGAAATTTTCTGTATAACGCTTTTGCTCAAAAAACCTTTGTTACCGGTAAAATTGATGGTATATATTGTCATATTATTGTAAGAAGGTACTGTTATACTCAGATGAGTGCTTTCCTTCGAGGAGTTTTTGTCTGCTGACATAGTATTATACATAAGAATATTAGAATCCTGACCAAACACTACTTCATTATAGTCTTTTATAACCTTTATATTGGATTCACTAAGGGACTCATTCAATCCACCAAGGTAAAAGTCATTCTTATACAAATCCTGCATGGCTCTAAAATAGCTCTTTTTGTATTCAATTATTCTATTAAACATATCTTTGTCATTAGAATTATAATCATTCAGGATTAATCGCATAGTCCCTATTGTAGAGCTATTTACCTTATCACAGCTTATAACAACTGAAAATTTGTCATTTTTCTCATTGAACAGTATGATGCTGTCGTTGAAATCTTCGGGTGTGCCGGATAAATCAATATAATAAGATTCATCCATTTTCAAATAGTAGTTGTTTGTGATATTGGTAAATATATCTAGCTTGCTTTCTTCTGAGGGGAAAAAGTACAAAGAATCTGCGGTCTTATCGTACTTTATAGTTAATCCAAATTCATTTTGCATGAATTTAAAAGGAAGATAGACAGTCCCATTAATTATCTCAGGAAAAGCATGTGCATTAGAGCCAGTGTAAACGATGGAATAATCGTAACTTCTGACTGGATATATACTTGCAGTATTATTATAATAAAAGGTCACTGTATTTTTAACATTGTCAATTTCAGTTCTCATATCAAGCTTATCTGCAAATTCATTTAAATCAATAAAGTACTCGCCATCATTTTGAATTATGTTACTTTCTATATAATAGACATTATCATTGTAGTACAGTCTCAAGTTAGTGTCAGCATAACAATACAGATATGATGAAAGTACTGTAGTGAAGAAAACTAATAATATTATTAAAATTTTTTTCATAGGAACACTACCCTTAACAACAAATTTTTATATAAAAAATGCATTATACTATGTATAATATCAGAAGATAAACAGGTAAACAATAAATGTTAGCTTATTGTAAAACAAGTGAAACAAATCTTTAAAGCATATTAAATGCAATAAAGATTTTATATCGTACTTCAATTTCCTTGTAGAATTATTTTTGTGATTAATATAGCTTTAGGGTATACCAACAATAAGAAATTTATGATATTATTTTGATAAAAGCGGGGCATAAACAGAGAAGTGCATTTTTGGTGTTATTAAATACCATAAGTGGGAAAGTTGAGTTAATAAACCTGAGATTGGTGGCGGCTGGATGGAGAGAAAGTGCAAAATAGGTATAGTTGGAGCAGGGAAAGTAGGCTGTGCTCTTGCCCTTGCGCTAAATAGGGAAGGATACAGCATTTCTGGTCTTAAAACCAGAAGCGATACTTCCTATAAATATCTTTGTGATTTATTAAAATTGGATAAAGCCCCTGATAATAGCCTTATTGACACTGTAACAAACTCGGATATAGTATTTATTGCGGTGTCAGACAGGGAAATTGAGGCTGTAGCAAAGGAAATTATACAAAAGGCTGGAGATAAGGCGGTTAAAACCAAACTTTTTTTCCATATGAGTGGAGCTATGACCACTGATATTCTTGCTTCCTTGAGTGAATTGGGTGCATTTACGGGAGCGCTCCATCCCATTCAATCATTTGCAGAAAGAGAAAACAGTTGGAAGTACCTTTATAATATTTGTTATGGTTTTGAAGGGGATGAAAAGGCCTTTGAAGCGGCAAAGGAAATTGTAGAAGTTTTTAAGGGAACCATTGTAAGGATTGACAAAGAAGACAAACCGTTATACCATGCTGCAGCTTGTATAATTTCCAATTACACTGTCGCACTATCCTATACAGCAGGAGAGATTTTAGAAAAGATAGGTTTTGATAAAGAAACCGCTGATAAGGCATTATTGCCTCTTTTAAAAAATACGGTTGGCAACCTTGAGAGATTCGGCAGTATAGGTGCTTTAACCGGTCCTGTATCAAGGGGTGATTATAAGGTTGTCAGCAAGCATCTTGAACATATTTCCGGGATGAGTCAGGAACTTTCGGAAATATATAGGGTAATGGGGAAAAGAACGCTTGAAATTGCTTTGGAAAAAGGATCCCTCAAAAGTGATGAGGCCGAAAAAATTGATAATATATTGTCTATTTATGATTAATTTGTTTTTTGGAGTTGAATAATATGAATGCAGATTATTTGAGAGGTTTGCTTGAGAATGTAAAAAACGGACAGACAAGCATTGATGAAGCAATGATGGATTTAAAAAAACTTCCATTTGAAGATCTCGGATTTGCCAAGGTTGACCATCACCGTAACATCAGAAACGGATATCCTGAAGTAATATACTGTCAGGGAAAGACTGTAGGTCAGATAATAGCGATAGTGGAAAAACTAATGGAAAAAAATAATAATATTATGGCAACAAGGGCAGATAAAAAGGTTTTTGAAGGGATCAAAAAAGTAGCGCCAGATGCGGTATATTATGAGGGTGCCAGAATTGTAACAGTCAAAAGAATTGATGTTGTTAAGACAAGTAAGGTAGTTGCGGTGGTTACAGCTGGCACATCAGATATACCTGTTGCAGAAGAAGCTGCCGTTACTTGCGAAACCATGGGAAACTTGGTTGAACGTATTTATGATGTCGGAGTTGCAGGAATTCACAGGTTGTTTGCGAGTACAGATGTTATCATGAAGGCTAATGTGTTGATAGTGGTTGCCGGAATGGAAGGGGCGCTTGCAAGTGTTGTGGGTGGTCTTGTTGACAAGCCTGTTATTGCAGTTCCAACGAGTGTAGGTTATGGAGCCAACTTCGGAGGGCTGTCGGCACTTCTTACCATGCTTAACAGTTGCGCATCGGGAATAGGTGTTGTCAATATAGATAACGGTTTTGGTGCAGGTTTTTTGGCAAGTATGATAAACAAGCTTTAGGAATGTTGAAAAAGGAGTGGAGGATATGAAAGCGATATATTTTGACTGTTTTTCAGGAGTAAGCGGGGATATGATGCTTGGTGCACTTCTGGATTTGGGTATTGACAGGGATAGATTTATAAATGAGCTTAATAAATTAAATCTTGAAGGTTATCATATACATATGGAAAAGAAACTCAAGAGTGCTATTTCGGTAATGGATGTAGAGGTTTCTGTAACAGATAATGAGCACAATCATGAGCACCACAATCATGACCACCATCATACTGCACGCAGCATAACGGATATTGAAGCTATGATTGACAAGAGCGACTTATCCGCCAAAGTAAAGGATTTTAGCAAGAAAGTATTCTTAGAAATTGCAAAAGCTGAAGCAACAGTCCATAATAAGGACATCAGCCAGGTTCATTTCCATGAGGTTGGAGCAGTTGATTCTATTGTTGATATAGTAGGTGTGGCCATTTGCATGGATTTGCTTGGGGCACAAAAGGTGTATTCTTCGCCCCTTCATGACGGTACTGGCTTTATAGAGTGCCAGCATGGGAAATTGCCTGTTCCTGTTCCTGCGGTTATGGAAATGCTGAAGGGGAGTGGCATACCTTATATTACTGAAGATGTGAATACGGAACTCGTAACTCCTACAGGTATGGGGCTTATAAAGTGTATGGTATCTGAGTTTGGGACAATGCCACCAATGATTGTGGAAGGTGTGGGCTACGGAGCGGGAAAAAGAGAAACCGGAAGGTTTAATGCTCTAAGATGCATTATAGGCAAGTTGACAGAAGAAAATGCTAAAGAGGGTGAAGTATCTGTACTTGAGACAAATATTGATGATATGAACCCTGAGGTTCTGGGATATGTTATGGAAAGACTGTTTGAGAATGGTGCACTAGACGTTTTTTATATGCCTGCCTACATGAAAAAAAACCGGATGGGTATTATGCTGACTGTAATTTCAGAGCCTGATAAGGAACAAAAACTTGTCGATATTGTATTATCTGAGACATCAACATTAGGAGTCAGACGTAAGTTATCCAAAAGATATGTTCTTGACAGGGAGATAGGAAAAGTCAGCACAGAATTTGGTGAGGTTAGTATAAAGATATCAGGTAATGGTGATGCAAGAAAGGCAACTCCTGAGTACGAAGAATGCAGGCAAATTGCAATAAAAAACAGGATTCCTTTAAGGAAGGTATATGACGCTATAAATAAAGCTTTAAATATATAATTCCAAATCAGTATGAAAGAAACGGAGCAGGTAAAATGCTTTACAACAAATTTTCAGATTATTTGAAACAAAAATATGGCTCTAAAGTTTACAAGTTGCCTTTGAATCTCCCTGTTACGTGCCCTAACAGGGACGGCAGACTCAGTAGCAAGGGCTGTATTTTCTGCGGTGAGGAAGGAGCTGGCTTTGAAAGCCTTCCAAGCTTTCTTGATGTAAAAGAGCAACTTTCAAAGAACTCAAAATATATAGGTGAAAACTACAAGGCAGAAAAATTTATAGCCTATTTTCAGAACTATTCAAACACGTACCTTCCGTTTGCGGACTTTAAAAAATACATATTTGAAGCTTGTGCAGACAATATTGTAGCAATCTATATTTCTACCAGACCCGATTGCATTCCTGAAAAACATTTGGAATTGTTAAGGTTTATAAAGAGCGAGAAGGGTGTTGATATAGTAATTGAACTTGGGCTTCAGACGGTTAACTATCATACGTTGAAGCTTCTAAACCGGGGACACCTGCTTGCTGAGTTTATTGGAGCGGTTCTTTCCATAAAGAATTTCGGACTTGAGTCCTGTGCCCACTATATATTAGATCTTCCTATGGATACAGTCGAAGATGTCAGAGAGGGAGCCAGAATTATATCAGCACTTGGAGTAAACCAGGTGAAATGTCACTCTCTTTATGTATTGAAAAACACTGTACTGGGAGATATGTATGAAAGGGGAGAAGTTGTACCCCTTGCTATTGAGGAATATATCGAAAGAGCTGTTCTGTTTCTTGAGCATCTTGCCCCTTCTATTGTAGTGCAAAGAATAATAGGGAGGGCGCCAAAAGAGAGAAGCCTTTTTTGCAACTGGGATACAAGCTGGTGGAAAATACATGATATGATAGAGAAGAAGATAAGGGAAGAGGAAAGGTATCAGGGAAAAGAGTTTAATTATTTGAACGGACTTGAAG
>CAYPCH010000017.1:0-41466 GCA_964409165.1 uncultured Oscillospiraceae bacterium
CAATGCTACGTTAGTGGCAAAGAGCCCATAAATACTGTGGGAAAGTTGAGTTAATGAAATAAAAAAGAGGTAAAACTGAGTACCTCGATAGGTACGAAATTTTATTGTGGAGAACTATGAGAGTTAAAGCACATTGTTTGAATTAATGATGTGCTTAATTGTCATATATTGGTGTTTATAAATTTACTTTGTTTTCGTAATTAATATAGCTTGTTTTTCTTAAGGGATTTAGTATAATTATATTATAAGCTAATATTAAATCATTTAGTTAATAAATCATTTAATTATTAAAATCATTTATTGTGCATTATCAATATCTATGAAGTAAAACCGCGTTTTTTTACTGCAAGTTTTCAGTTATTATATTCATTATTCACTATTCACTATTTGTTATTCAATTTTCTTAGGAGCAGTTGTTGAACTTGTCTGGAGTGTAAATCCTGATGGCAAGGTCTATGACATGGAAGACTGATATAAATAATTTTAACAAAGTGCTACATTATAAAAAGCTTTCAAATCCTTTGGGAAGGGTGCTATTAATATATTACAAAACCTAAAACTGCACCCCTTTATGAAAGCTAAGTAATAATTTCAATTTTTATTTTGGGGAGGAGATAAAAGTGAAGGGAAAAACAAACGTTTTTGTGCTCTTATCTATTTTTATGGTATTGGTGTTCAACTATGTGTTAACCAGAAATCCCGTAACATCATTTATTGATGAAAAGGATTTGAATTTGGGTATTGCTTTAGCAACTGGAGCGGTTGCTTTTGGCATTTTGACAAAGGCTATTGTTAAATTTGCCTTAAAGTCGAGCATTTCATACAAGCCAAAAACACTGTGGGTAATAAGCATTTCTTTTTTCACCGCCGGATTATTCATAGCATTCAATTTTTTTATTGACAGATACCTGCCTATTTATTATATTGACAGCTTCTACATGGATTTGGTGTTTCAGGTTATTATATCTTTTATTATGGCAGCGTTAATATATGAGCTGTTTAATTATGTTTCCGAGTATTCTGTAAGGCGGGTTTTAAAAGTGACTATAAAAGGCTCGGAGCTTATAGATAAGGGGTATGCGGACGAGGCACTGAAGCTATATGAAAAGATTCTAGGAAAGATATCCAAAAGCGAAAAGCCTTTATTATATGCCCAAATAAGACAAAACAGAGCAAAAAGCTATTATGCTTTGTCGAAGCGTCAGGACAGGAAATTGTATCTCGAGAAGGCAATGAATGAGCTGGAGGATATTTTAGATATCAAAGAACTTGGTGAGCATTTAGCTTCGATAAAGGCAAGTCTTGCTGATTTATATTATGATTACTATATGGAAGATAATAGCACCGTTTATCTTAACAAGGCATTGAAATTATACGAGTGGTCAATGAAGTGCTTTAGCAGAGACCAAAACATTGACGATTATATGGATGTGCTGAACAAGGTAAATAAGGCGAAGGAAAAACTTATGCTGGCAACCATCAGCTAAATGAAAGAGGTCTGAAAAGCAAAACAGAGTGACTTTGGTGTGTACTCTGTTTTGCTCAAATAATAATTTTTTATGCCATTGTCAGTCTGACATGGTTCAGAACTTCACCAATTCTTTTAGTAGAGATATCAAGTTCGTTTTCAGTTACAACATTTAGTTTTATCAATAATTCTACCATATCATCCTTGACACCTGCGAAAACCAGTTTTTTTCCGTCTTGTTCTACCTGTTGTTTAATGCTTTTAAGAAGCATTGCACCCGAAGAATCTATAACAGGCATATTCATTAGATTTAGTACAATAATGTCTGCATCTTCCGATTCCATTTCCAGCTTGCTTATTATAGCATGGGCAACTCCAAAAAACAGTGGTCCCTCAATTGTAAAGGAATAGATTTTTTTATCACAGTCTATCTGTTCTATTTCATATTTTTTCAAATATACATTGCCCATTTTTATAACAAAGGAGAACATTGATAACAGTGTACCTAATGCTACTGCAACAGTAAGGTCTGTAAAAACCGTCAGCAGTGTTGTAACGATGACCACAACGCCAGCTTTCTTTGAGGCACTCGCAAGCCTTTTGGTTGCGTTGTATTCTACCATTTTAATTGCAGTTCCCATCAGAATTCCGCCTAAAACAGCAAGTGGAATCTGAGAAGCAAGAAAACCGAATTTTAAGGTTATAATAAGGAGGATAATTCCATGAAGTACACCGGACAGTCTTGTCCGACCTCCTGCGTTAACATTTACAACAGAACGTACTATAGCACCTGTACCAATGAGTGAACCGAAAAGGCTGGCAACTGTATTACCAATTCCCTGTCCTACAAGCTCTCTATTGGAATTGTGTTTTGTTTTGGTTATTTCATCCACCAGTAGAGAAGCAAGCAGAGATTCAATACATCCAAGCATGGCAAGTATAAAACCCGATTTAATTATATCTATAAGTTGCGTTCCTGCCTTGAATACAGGGAAGCTGAATTCAGGCAGACCCTCAGGTATTGCACCTACCAAGGCATCAGTCTTGAATAAATATGTACCTATTATTGTTCCAACTATAAGTGCGACCAGAGAAGCAGAAACTTTTTTTGTCAATAGGGGGAATAGCAACATCAAAGCTATTGTTATACTTGCAAGTAGAGGACTTGAACTAAAATGTGAAAACATATTTATGAATATTAGAATCCCAATTCCGTTTGTAAATCCGATAATAACAGGGTGGGGAATAAGGTGTATATACTTTCCAAGCCTTAGAAGTCCTATAATGATTTGAATAATTCCGGCCACAAGCATAGCGCCAAAAAGAGCCTCAGGACCATACTTATCGTAAAGCTCAAGAAGAACAACAGTCATAGCGCCTGTTGGCCCATTTACCTGTGCAGGTGTACCTCCAAAAATGGTAGAAATGATTCCGGTAATAATTGCCGAATAAAGTCCAGCTTTTGCACCTAATCCGGATGCAACTCCAAATGCCAGTGCAAGCGGGAGGGCTACAATAGCTGTAGTAAAACCACCTATAATGTCTCCTTTTAATTTTTTTATGTCGTAGAAGAATACGCGATTCAATTTTAGTTGTTTCAAGACAATTCCTTCTTTCGTTATTATTCACATAATACCATTTTTTACAAAAATATATTGTTTTAGCAAACTTCTATGCTGAAAATCTTATAGCGTAAGCATTACAATACACTTTTTGGGAGATATAGTTTATCTGCTCATTGTAGTGGAACTTACTTAATTTGATTGAAAATTCCGCTACGATTAATGGTTCAATATGTATAGTAATATTGTATACACAGTAAATATTAATTTCAATAGGGAGTTTATATATGTTTTTAATCTTTTTTGTTTTATGGGTATACACACATGAATATTTTCTGCTACAAATAATATAATTTTGTATATACTAATCACAAAAGTAAATCTACATTGAAAAAATTAATTTTCATGATTAGTATTAAGGAATAAGTATTGTTAAAAAGCGCTGGAAGTGTACTTGTTGTGTATTTTCAAATATTATGATAACATATGTTTTGGGGTGATTTTATTGTTAATTGTAGGTCTTAACGGAAGTCCGAATAAAAACGGAAACACAAAATTTTTACTTGATGCAGTGCTAAAAAAAGCAGAATCATTAGGTGCTAAAACAGAAATACTTGAAGTTCCTGAACTGGTTAATTCTGCAAAGCACAGCTTTTGTACAGCCTGTACCAATCCTTGTTCAGGGGTATGTTACAAGGGTACACGGCTTGAGGAGGCTTTTGAAAAACTCCGCAAGGCTGATGGAATTGTATTTGGAAGTCCTTCTTATTTCGGAAGCGTTACTGCTCAGCTTAAAGCTTTTTTCGACAAGACAAGAAAGTTTAGAGCAGAAAAGGCGTTTTATAATAAAGTGGTTGCAGGTGTTACTGTAGGCGGGTCAAAATACGGGGGGCAGGAAACAACGATGAAGGCACTTCATGATATAATGTTGGTGCAAGGAATGATTATTGTTGGAGACGGTTACTTTGAGGATGACTGCGGACATCATGGTGTATGCGCGCATAGACCTGCCGCGAATGATGAGTTTGCAGTTAAGAGGGCTGAAATAACAGGAAAAAGACTTTTTGAAGTATGTAAAGCTACCGAGCCTTTAAGAAAATAAAAAGCTTCAGGACATCAAGTCCTTCGCTTTTTGCTGGATTTCCTTTTAGGAAATGACCCTAATAAGAACGGGTAAAGCTATATTAATGGGTTTATAAAGTGTTTGGTATAATTTCATAATATAGATATCACACTATAAGTTTAAGGAGAGTTTTATGCTTTATGAATTTTCCAGAACTGAACTTCTTATAGGCAGGGAAGCACTAGAAAAACTTCATAAAAGCAAGGTTGCCGTTTTTGGTATAGGCGGCGTAGGTACTTTTGCAGTTGAAGGTCTGGTCAGGTCAGGAATAGGGAATTTTGTTCTAATTGATGATGACTGCATATGTCCTACCAATATAAACAGACAACTCCATGCTACAACAAAAACAATAGGAAGACCTAAAGTCGAAGTTATGAGGGATAGGATACTTGAGATAAATCCAAGGGTAAAGGTTACAATATTCCAAAAGTTTTACACGCCTGATTCTGCAAGTGGGCTTTTAGCAGAAGACTATCATTATGTTGTTGATGCAATAGATACAGTTACCGGAAAGATAGATCTTATTGTAAGGGCTAAAGAAATGAATATACCTGTAATAAGCAGTATGGGTGCTGGTAATAAGCTCGATCCTACGAAATTTGAGATAGCCGATATCTATGGGACATCCGTTTGTCCACTGGCAAAAGTCATGCGTAGGGAACTTAGAAAAAGGGGAGTTGAATCACTCAAGGTGGTTTACTCAAAAGAAGAACCTATAAAACTGCAAGAAATTGAAGATTCAAATTGCTATGCAGATTATGCCAGCCCGGAAGATACAGGACAAACAAATAAAAAGCCTCGGGACATTGACTCCCTCACCTTTTTGCCGGATTTTCTTTCAGGGAATGGCTCTAATAAAAAACATCATCAGGTACCGGGAAGTATTTCATTTGTTCCTTCGGTTGTAGGACTTATAATAGCCGGAGAAGTAATCAAAGATATTATAGGTTATAAAAAAATAGTATAGCCTAATAAGGAGAATTTATGTTTAATAAGCGAATCAATATTTTTGCAGGACATTTTGGAAGCGGTAAAACAGAAATCGCTGTGAATTGTGCAGTAAAGCTTTCAAGTGAAGGTAAAAAGACATCTATTGCTGATCTTGATATTGTGAATCCCTATTTTCGGACTGCAGACGCGAAGAATAAATTAGAACAAAACGGCATTTTGGTAATAACACCTTTATATGCCAATACAAACGTAGATGTTCCAGCACTTCCGGCTGAGATGAATACTATTTTTGAGAAAAAGGAATACCGCATAGTACTTGATGTGGGTGGAGATGACTTAGGTGCTAGAGTCTTGGCAAGGTACAAAGAACAAATTTCAAAAGAAGACTATGATATGTTTTTTATAGTAAACATAAAACGTCCAATGACCGATACATTGAGTGGTATTAAAGAAATGATAAGTGATATTGAAAATTCTTCGAAACTTAAAGTAACCAAGTTGGTTAACAATACAAATCTTCTTGGGAACACTAGCGTTTCGGATGTTATACAAGGGCATAAATTGATAAAAGAGATATCTGACGAGTTTGGGATACCTATTTCTTTTATAAGCGGATTTTATGAGAATATAAAAGGAATTGAAAGCAAAATAGATACAAAGGTATTTTATATGGACAAGCTGATAAAATTACCATGGGAATAGGAACGGTGATACTATGGTTGATGTTGGATTAAAAGGTTTTATGTCTGTAGGAAGTATAATAAGAACAAAGCACTGCGATAATCCCAACTGGGTAACTAATGTTATATATGCAATAAATAACGAGTATATTGAGATTGATATAGGTCTTGAGAAGGATTATGTCAATAATCTCATTATGGTTGGGGATACAATGAAATGCAAGTATACTACAGATGAGCACGAGTTTACTCTAACAGGATGGGTTTCAAGAATCAGAGTAGAGTTTCCGCAGAGTATAACAATAAAAATCCATAATATTGAACAGTTTAAAAACATACGTGACAGCTATAGATTTGATGTATATTTATGTTCTGTTATAACTCCTAAAGGCGATGAAAATAATGGGGTATTTGCAATAATGACAAATATATGCAACACCGGAGCTGCGTTTGTAGTAAAGGAAAATATAGAAAGCCAGCTTGGGATTGAAGACGCTGTCAAGGATAATTTGGTATGCGAATTTGACATATATGTTTCTCCTTCTTGCAGGATACGTTTTGAAGGGCTTATAAAAAGAAAGGTGGCTTGTGAAAAAGGGATGGAATATGGTGTCAAAATTATAAATATGGGTAGTAATGATAGGAACACATTTAATGAATTCTTAAAAGAACTTGAAAAAAAGGATAAAGAGTTTTATAATAAACGGAGTAGCTTTTGGTCCAAGCATAGTAAGTATAATAGTGATGGGGGATTCTAATGGCAAGTGTTACGTTTAATCAAGACAGGTGTAAGGGCTGCAAACTTTGTACAACAGTTTGTCCTAAAAAGATTGTTGTTATGAGTAAGAGTAAGCTTAATCTTAAAGGGTTTCATCCTGCGGAAGTTATAGATATGGATAAATGTATCGGATGCGCTTTTTGTGCAACTATATGTCCCGACTGTGTTATAGAAGTCGAGAAGTAAGAGCGTAGAAAGTGAACAGCGATTAATTCATTTTATAATCAGTATTTAAAATTGGAGAGACCAAATTTAAAATTTTAATGTTAAATAGCAAGGTAGGGGGACTTGGATATAATGGGAGAAAAATTGTTAATGAAAGGTAATGAAGTTATTGCTGAAGCTGCTTTAAGGGCAGGATGCAGGCATTACTTCGGTTATCCTATAACACCTCAGACTGAAATTGCGCATTATATGGCACAGAAAATGCCACATGTTGGAGGTACTTTTGTACAGGCAGAAAGCGAAATCGCAGCTATAAACATGGTGTATGGCGCTGCAAGTGCAGGTGTAAGAGTTATGACTTCGTCATCGAGTCCGGGGATAAGTCTTAAGCAGGAAGGTATTTCATATATAGCAGGTGCGGAGCTTCCGGCGGTTATTGTAAATATTGTAAGATGCGGACCAGGGCTTGGCGGAATTCTTCCGGCTCAGTGTGATTATTTTCAGGCTGTAAAAGGCGGTGGACATGGTGACTATAAAATGGTAGTATTGGCTCCTTCTAGTGTACAGGAGCTTTATGAACTTACGGTAGAGGCTTTTAATATCTCAGATAAATACAGGGTTCTGACAATGATAATGGGTGATGGGTTGCTCGGACAAATGATGGAAGCTGTTGAATTTAAAGACAGCGAGAGCATCATAAATGCAGATAAAAATTGGGCTGCGACCGGAACTGGTATGAACAGGAAAAAGAATGAAATAACATCAATATATATAAACCCTGAGGTATTGGAAATGCATAATCAGAAGCTTCAGGACAAGTACAGCTTAATTGAAAAAAATGAAACCAGGGTGGAAAGCTATAACTGCGAGAATGCCGATATTATTGTTACGGCTTTTGGCACAGTTGCAAGGATTGTTAATAACGTTATAAAAATGGCTGAAAAAGAGGGCATTAAGGTTGGACTTATAAGACCGATTTCCTTGTGGCCGTTTCCATCGGAAGAGTTTCAAAAATATACTGATGTTCCTAAAGCATTCTTATCTGTAGAGCTTAACGCGGGACAGATGGTTGAAGATGTCAAGCTTTCGGTAAACGGCAAAAGACCTGTATATTTTTATGGCAGGATGGGTGGGATGATTCCTACTCAGAAAGAAATTCTTGATAAAATAAAAGAAATATTAAGATAAGCGAAATAAAGGATAAGGTGGAGGAAAATGGCTACAGTTTTTAAAAAACCACATGCTTTGGCAGATGTGTCCATGCACTACTGCCCGGGTTGTACCCATGGTATAGTCCATAGGATTATAGCAGAGGTTATAGATGAACTAGGAATAGAAGGAAAGACAGTGGGTATTTCACCAGTAGGTTGTGCTTATAACAATTATGAATATTTTAACTGTGATATGGTTCAGGCTGCACATGGAAGGGCACCGGCCGTAGGTACGGGAGTAAAGAGGGCTAATCCTGATAACATTGTATTTACCTATCAGGGAGATGGAGATCTTGCAGCGATTGGTACAGCAGAAATTGTACACATCGCTACAAGAGGAGAGAAGGTAACATCAATTTTTGTTAATAATGCCATATACGGCATGACTTCTGGACAGATGGCTCCTACTACATTATTGAATCAGGTTACAACAACTACTCCATACGGAAGAAAACCCGAAATTCACGGTTTTCCGGTGAAGGTATGCGAATTGCTTTCCACATTGGAGGGAGCAGTATTTGTTGAGAGAGTCTCAATGCATGACATTAAGAATATTATGAATGCAAAGAAGGCAATTAAAAAAGCATTCCAGGTTCAAATGGCAGGTTTGGGATTTTCCATTGTTGAAGTATTATCTTCCTGCCCTACAAACTGGGGACAAAACCCTGTTGAATCCCTTAATTGGATAAAAGACAAAATGGTACCTGTGTTTCCGTTGGGTAATTTTAAGGGAAAGGACTTGGAGGTGTAGTAGAAATATGTTGCATCAGGATATAATTATTGCAGGATTTGGAGGTCAGGGAATTCTATCTGGCGGAAGAATTCTTGCATATGCAGGAATGCTTGAAAACAGGAATGTTTCGTGGTTGCCGTCCTACGGACCTGAAATGAGGGGCGGTACAGCAAATTGCCATGTTATCATATCAGAAGAGACAATCGGTTCACCGATTTTAAACAGTGCGACTTCTCTTATAGTAATGAACGGACCTTCTCTGGATAAATTTGAAGGCATAATGGTAGGCGGTGGAATTATTATAAAAGACAGCACACTTGTGGAAAAGATATCTTCACGCAAAGATGTTGATTTAATCAGCATACCGGCCACTAAAATTGCAATGGAAATGGGCAATGCTGCTTTTGCAAATATTATACTTTTAGGAAAGCTTCTTGCCAGA
The DNA here is from genome assembly GCA_964409165.1 of uncultured Oscillospiraceae bacterium. Lineage (GTDB taxonomy): Bacteria > Bacillota > Clostridia > Acetivibrionales > Acetivibrionaceae > CAYPCH01. The sequence continues at coordinate 9,114 of CAYPCH010000017.1, forward strand.
ACAAAAATAGTATCAAAGGAAAACTTTGTCAGCGCTTTAAGGGAGACTCTTCCGGAAAAGAAGCACTATTTGATACCAGACGAAATAAAAGCTCTTGAGACTGGAATGGAATATTAATAAATAAGCAAAATTGAGCACCCTCGGTAGGTACTCAATTTTATTAGGGCCATTTCCTAAAAGGAAATCCGGCAAAAAGCTTTGGGACTCGATGTCCCGAAGCTTTTTATACATTGAAAAGTAAATCGCCATATGTTGGGAAAGGCCATACTTTTGAATCCACCAATGTTTCAAGTTTATCAGCATCCGTTCTTAATTCATTCATCTTAACAAATACAACATCTCTGAACATGCATGCTTGTGTATAAGTATCTTTATGTGTTTCAGACGCTTTAGAAACTGCATTCTCCAGTAAAGCAATACCCTTCTTGAAAGATGCTAGAATTGATGAAACTTCAGTTAATAGTTCACTCTGAGCGCTTATATCAACATTAAGTCCGGTTGCTTTTATTGAATTTATAGAGTTTGCAATATTTGCAGTAAACTCTATAACGGCCGGAAGTATCTGACGTTTAGCCATTTCAATCATTGTGAGCGCTTCAATATTTATTGTCTTTATATAGTTTTCAAGAGTAATTTCGTAGCGGGAATGAAGTTCGGATTTATTTAGCACAGCGTGTTTTTCAAATACTCTTGCGTTTTTATCGGAAATAATTGCTTTTGTTGATTCAACCGTCGAACGAATATTTAAAAGACCTCTTTTTTCTGCTTCTATTACCCACTCGTCAGAGTAGTTGTTTCCATTGAATATTATTCTATTATGCTTTGTAATAATTTCTTTTATTATCTGTTGTACTTCTGAACCTAGAACTGTTGCTTTTTCAAGTCTGTCAGCAACTTCGCTTAAAACTTCGGCAACTATTGTATTTAATACAAAATTAGGACCTGATACCGAGCTGGATGAAGGCACCATTCTGAATTCAAATTTATTGCCCGTAAAAGCAAATGGAGATGTGCGGTTTCTGTCGGTTGTATCCTTGGGTAATGTCGGCAATGTGTTTACGCCTATTTTTAATACACCTCCCTGTTTGCATGATTTAACACCACCGTTTTCAAACTGTTTCAATATATCTGTAAGCTGTTCTCCAAGGAATACTGAAATAATTGCAGGTGGAGCTTCATTTGCTCCGAGGCGATGGTCGTTTCCCGGGCTTGCAGCCGACGCTCTCAACATATCCGCATATTCATCTACAGCTTTTAACACAGAGCAAAGAAACACAAGAAACTGTGCGTTTTCATGAGGGGTGTTTCCGGGGTCTAATAAATTTATACCATCGTTTGTAATCATTGACCAGTTATTGTGTTTTCCCGAACCATTGACTCCGGCAAATGGTTTTTCATGAAGAAGGCACACAAGACCATGCCTTAGGGCAACTTTTTTAAGTGTATCCATTACAAGCTGGTTATGGTCTGTAGCAATATTTGCAGTACTGAATATTGGAGCAAGCTCATGCTGTGAAGGAGCAGCCTCATTATGCTTGGTTTTAGCCGATACTCCAAGCTTCCAAAGCTCTTGATCAAGTTCCTTCATAAAGACTGAAATTCTTTCCTTCAATGCTCCGTAGTAGTGATCTTCCAACTCCTGACCTTTCGGAGGTTTGGAGCCAAAAAGCGTCCTTCCAGTATAGACAAGATCCTTACGCTTTTCGTAAGTTGATTTATCAACTATGAAATACTCCTGCTCAGGTCCAACTGTTGTTATAACTCTTGTGGAGGAAGTGTTACCAAATGCTTTCAAGACACGCATTGCCTGTATGGAAAGTGCTTCCATTGAGCGAAGAAGAGGAGTTTTCTTATCGAGAACTTCTCCATTATATGAGCAAAATACAGTCGGTATATAAAGAGTGCTATCTTTTACAAAAGCAGGAGAAGTGCAGTCCCATGCAGTATAACCTCTTGCTTCAAAAGTTGCTCTTAATCCTCCTGAGGGAAATGAGGAAGCGTCAGGCTCACCTTTAATCAATTCCTTGCCGGAAAACTCCATTATAACTTTTCCGTCTTCTGTAGGAGAGATAAATGAATCGTGTTTTTCGGCCGTAATACCTGTCATGGGATGAAACCAGTGTGTATAGTGCGTAGCGCCTCTATCAATTGCCCAGTCTTTCATTGCATTTGCAACTATTTCTGCAATTTGAGAATCAAGGCGAATACCTTCTTCAATAGTTCTTTTAAAAGCTTTATAAGTTGCTTTTGGAAGACGTTCTCTCATAACTGAATCATTAAATACATTTGAACCGAAAACTTCGGATAAAGAATAAGTCTGTAATTCATTATTGAGCATTAAAAAATCCCCTTTCGATTATTATTTATTATATAAATTTTCTGTTTTTCAACTATTATTTCAATTATTATTTCAACTATTAATTCAACTATTATATCATAATAAGTTTCACATTTGTGGTCAAGATGTCCTCAATTAATGCGGAATACACAAGAGTTTCTTCTTGGCGATTGGAAGGATATTAACCGAATGTTTCCAGTATCCCTTGTACAATGTTAAAAAAAGAAGTAAAATTAAATATATATATACCATAAAAGCATAATTATTAATGATAAGGGTGAAATTTTTGACCGAACATCTACCGTCTGCTTTACGCAACATAAATTTAATATCGCTTGTGATATATGTTTTATTTTTTTATCCTGTTTTAAGGGGAGTTTTTTACGTTTATTCAACCGAAAACATCAGGAAAACTATAGCCTCAATTATTAACAGTATTGAGTTTTTGCTGGGACTTGTCATTTCTATATATTTAACAAGGAAAATTTTCTTTGAAAATAGCTTTATTGTGTATAGAAAAGTTTATGAAATTATCCCTGAAGCCTTTAAAGCAATGCTGCATGGGAATTCTATTATTACTTATGTGGTCTGTGTACCATTATTACTGGGTGTATTTCTATTAATATTCAGACTTTTGGTTTATCACATTTTTAGTTCTCATTTAGATAAACTGGCTGATTTTCTTTATGATTTTTTTAGTCCAAAGGATAAAGTGGTTAAAAGCCTTACGGGAATTTTATTAAACCTTCCTAAAGCGTTTTTTAGAATATTTATTTTTGGACTTATAATTAGTTTTTCTTCATATTATTTTTATGACCCTCAGATATCGAAATGGTTAAACAGCTCAAATGTATACCGCCATTTGTACAGGACAGCCCTTGAGCCTGTCTTGAATTCGAGTATTAAAAAGAAGGTTCCAGTAATTGTAAGCGATTTATTTAAGGGAAATGATGAAAATGAAATACATATTGGTAAGGATGAAATCCTTACTATAGCGGAACTAATTTCGGATACTTATAATATAAATAGTATGATTATAAATAAGTATTTCAATGAAGTTACAGTAGACAAGGCTGTAAAATCCAACGATGAAATTGACAGAACTGCAAGAGAAATAGTGGGTATGGAAGAAAATAGCCGTAAAAAGGCATATCTTATATATGAATGGATTACTAAAAATATATTGTATGACTACGAAAAGGCAGAAAACATTAATAATGACATAAAGGAAATAGTATCAGGTTCTATAATTACTTTTAACACAAAAAAAGGTGTTTGTTTTGACTATACTTGCCTTTATGTTTCTATGTGCCAGGCTGTCGGAGTAAAGGTAAGGCTGGTAACCGGTCTGGGTTTTAGTGGTGTTACATGGGGGGAACATGCCTGGAACATGATATTTTGTGAAGAGGGGCAAAGGTGGATTGATGTGGATACCACTTTTGGTACAATAGATAATTATTTCGACAAAAAAGACTTCAGTGTTGATCATAAATCCTCTGAAGTGCAGGGAGAGTGGCAGTAAGCAAAAGTGACTTTTCACCACTCTTAAACATAAGCCTGACTTGCAAGACTTTTTGGAATATATCCAACTTCTTCATCAGTATAGCTTCTAAAAATATGATCATGCAATACATTTGTTTCAAGTCTGCCTTCTATCTTATGAATGTGACCATTTTCAGTTTTTACCGGAAGACCTGTATATCCCGTATAATAATGGGTATGTCCTGCATATGAACATATCCCCAAAAATGCATGTATATGGAATGAGTCTATTCCGATCATACAGTCAGTATAGCCATAAATCTTATGCATATGTTTATTTGAAGTTTTTGAGTCTAACTTATATTTATGAATATGAGGATACATAAAATGCCTCCTTCGAAATATTGTAAACTATATTAATCACGAAAATAATTTTCACAAAATAATATACATAATTAATTTATACAAAACAGATTAAATTATTAGTCCAATATATTCTAAATCGATATAAAATAGAAAATATGCCTCTAAAAAATGTTTTTTACAGATTTATTGTGGTATATAATAAAGCGTTAGATATAATTATTATAGCTGATAGAATACCAAACTTCAATGCTGATTGAGAGGCTTATACTACTTTTCATGATTGGTAATATTCATTAAAAGACTTTATAATTGTTTATTTCCAAATTATTATTATCGGCTTACAGTAGCTTGAAATTCTACAATATAAAACAAAAAAATTGAGGTGAAAAATATGGTTTATAATATTCTGATTGGTGGAGCAGCAGGACAAGGAATGGAGACTCTTTCGTCAATTCTCGAGAGAATTTTAAAGAGAAAAGGCTTTGAGATTTTTACTATAAGGGATTATATGTCAAGGGTTAGAGGAGGGCACAATTTTATTCAGGTACGTTTTGGTCAAACGAGGATTACTTCTCACACAAAAGTTCTTGATGGAATAATAGCTCTTAATGAAGAAACTATTTCCCTTCATATTGACAGGCTTGACAATAAAGGCTTTGTAATATGTGATGAAAGCCTTAAGTTTGAAGATGAGAGGGTTTTAAGGATGCCACTTGAGAATAGCGCGAAAGAAATCGGAAACCCTAAGGCTTCAGGAAGTGTTGCTCTAGGAGGTCTTTTTAAACTGTTTGGAATGGATTTGTCCTGCGCAAAGGAGATCTTGGAAGAAACCTTTAAAAAAGAAGCAGCATTGCATAATATAACCGCTATAGAGGAAGGCTATAAGCTTGTTGAGTCCAAGTATCAAACAGATATTTCAAACGAAGATAGTAAAATACTCATAAACGGTAATGATGCAATTGCATTGGGGGCTATAGCAGCAGGGTGCAAATTTTATTCTGCATATCCCATGACACCCTCCACAAGTATCATGAATTACCTCTCTGGTAAAATGGAAGAAGCAAAAATAATTGTAGAACAGGCTGAAGATGAAATTGCTGCTATAAATATGGCTATAGGTGCATCCTTTGCAGGGGTCAGAGCCATGACGGGAACATCCGGCGGAGGGTTTTCACTTATGGTAGAGGCATTAGGGCTTTCCGGAATGATGGAAATACCTTTGGTTGTAGCTGAAATACAAAGACCTGGACCTACTACAGGATTTCCAACAAGAACAGAACAATCGGATTTAAAGTTTGTTGTATCGGCATCTCAGGGTGAGTTTCCAAGGATGGTTATTGGATTAAGAAATCCAGAGGACTGTTTTTACCAAACTGTAAGAGCATTTAACCTTGCCGATAAATACAGAATACCAGTTATACTATTAGGTGATCAGTTCCTGGCAGATACAACAGTTACCATTGATCCGTTTGATACGGGTAGGGTAGAGGTGAAGAGGTATTTTAATGAAGATGAATATCAAAATGGCAAGGAGTATAAAACTTACGAACTAAGAAGCGATGGCATATCTCCGAGGATAATCCCCGGACAAATAAAAGGAACAAGGGTTTTGGTTGACAGCGATGAGCATGATGAATATGGACAGATAACAGAATCAGCAGAGATTAGAGTTAAGATGACCGACAAACGCCTTAAAAAACTTGAGCTGTTAAGTAAAGAACTCGTAGAGCCTTACTACTATGGTGAGGATGAAATTGATGCACTTCTTGTCGGATGGGGAGCCCTTGACGGTCCTATAAAAGAAGCTGTATCACTATTAAACAAAGACGGTGTGAAAAAGTATGGTGCTCTTGTATTTGGAGATATCTGGCCTCTTCCGACAAAACTTCTTGCACAAAAAGCAGCAAGGGTAAAGAATATAATTAATGTGGAGCAAAATGCAACCGGACAACTGGCTTCAATTATAGCTGAGGTTTCAGGAATAAGGTGTACAGGAAGTGTTTTAAAGTATGACGGAAGACCAATTTCAGGAGAAGAAATATATGAGGGAATTAAGGAGGACAATAAATATGAGTGATTGCACATTCTGTACTTATGAAACAGCATGGTGTCCCGGATGCGGCGATTATAATATATTGGATGCTTTAAAAACAGCACTTGAAAGTTTAGGTAAAGAGCCACACGAGGTTTTGGTAGTGGGGGGGATAGGACAAGCAGCCAAAACCCCACAGTATATAAATACCAACGGTTTTTGCGGATTGCATGGAAGGGCTGTTCCGCCTGCTGCTGCAGCAAAGATAGCAAACAAAAACCTTACTGTAATTATAGACTCGGGTGACGGCGATACTTATGGTGAAGGGGGCAACCATTTTATTCACAACATAAGAAGAAATATTGATATGACACATTTTGTACATGACAATCAAATATACGGACTGACAAAAGGTCAGGCTTCACCTACTACCGATGAAGGTCGTGTTACAGATGTTCAGCCTATGGGCTCTTTGAATTCACCTATGAATCCCCTTGTTTTGGCTTTATCATTAGGAGCCGGTTTTGTTGCAAGGTCATTCAGTGGTGATAAGGAGCATTTGATTGCAGTTATGATTGAGGCTATAAAATATAAAGGGTACGCTCTTGTGGACATACTTCAGCCGTGTGTCAGCTTTAACAAGGTCAATACCTTCGCATGGTACAATAAAAGGGTGTATAGGCTGGATGAAGATTATGACAGCAATGATTTTCACGGTGCATTCAAAAAGGCTATGGAATGGGGAGACAAGATACCTATTGGGATTCTGTATAAAAAGGAAATGCCTACGTATCATGACAAAATTAATTTTCTCAAAAATGATAAACCGCTTGTATATCAGGAACCTGTGAGGGAAGAGAAAATAAAAGAGTTTATGAAGGATTTTATATAAATAACTCAACTTTCCCACTTATAATCTTATACATTAAAACTCCGGAGGCTTTTTAGCCTAACGGGGTTTATTAGAACCATTTCCTGAAAGGAAATCGCTAAAAGCTTTAGGACTCGATGTGTTGAAGCTTTTAGCCGGATTTACAAATCCTCATCAATAACTATATAATAAAGCCCATTTATCATTTTATCCTTTCCTGTAACAGTTGAAGATTCAATTGAATACTTGTCGACAACTGCATCTTTTGCAGTACCAAGATATGAGGTCAGAATATCTCCGACACCTATACTGTGCTTAACATTTTTAGAAAAGGAGTTTAATAACCCGGGTATTTTGTTTACATTTGTAACTGTACCGTGTTGTTCAATAAATGCTTTTATAAATGTGTTCTGGTTTTTCTTTCTTTCGTAATCGCCGTATTGCTTCAGGTTTCCTTCTTCATCATATCCCTGCCTAAATCTAAGGAACCCTTCCGCCTGTTTACCGTTTAATTTCTGCACACCTTGTTCAAGATGTATTTCCAGATCCTGAAACGGATCATCATAGTGCATTGGATAGGGAACATTTATACTAACGCCACCGAAGAGGTCAACTACTTCAACAAGCCCATCAGTATTAATACGGATAAAATCACTAATATTTATATCAAATTTTTCTTCAATAACTTTTGCGAGAAAATTAATAGTGTAATAATTACCGAATTTTCCTTCCTCTTTCATATAATTGCCTATTGTATGGGCACTGTTCAGTTTATAATACTCATTAACATTGACATGACCCATTTCACTTGCCTTCAAATCTATATAATGCCTTACTTTAAGGTTGTAATTTACATACAGATCCCTGGGAAGCATTATAATTTTGATTTTCTTATCATTTTTATCAATACTGAGTATTCCTATGGTGTCGTAAAGACCGCTTACTTTATCTGTTCCTATAAATAATATATTTTTGCTATTTTTCCCCACAAGTTGCTTTGAGTACTTGTTCCCTTGAGTAAGACCTAGTATTGCGTCATAATCTATAGCTGGTTCTTCTGTAGGCAGAACAACATCTTCCGGGGGATTATATACATTGCCCGGTATATCCTGTGGCATGCGTGTAATTACAGGTTGTACATTTATACCTGAAATTACCTCGTTTGAATTCATTAACCCCGATTTTCCTAAAGAAAAAATAAGTATACCTATTAGAACAAAAACCCCTAACAAAATAAACAAAGAATTCTTAAAATTTATCTTTTTTAGTCTCGGTTTACCAGAACCCAATTTTTTCTTAAGCATTAATAAAACCCCTAACATTTTCTTAAATTAAGAATATAAACATATAAATAATAACCAATTAATTTTAACATAAATTAAACAATAATCGTGAGAAAAGTACAAAATTTTAAGAAAAATTTAAAGTGGTTGTAACAAAGAGAGTTGATTACATGAAATGACCCTAATAAAAAGCTTCAGGATATTGAATTCCAAAGCTTTTTGCCGGATTTCCTTTTATGAGAAATGACTCTAACAAAATTTACTGCAAATTATCGCTAATGCAGTAAAACCAGAGTCTGCAATTATGTGAACAATTTTTGAAGTTCCTCATAATGTTCATAAGTAAGAAGTGCATCCTTATCGGTGTTTTTTAATTTAACAACATATGTCCATCTGCCGTAAGGATATATCTTTTGTATCATTGAGAGATTTATTATGTAAGACTTGTGGCTTCTATAAAATACAGATTTATCAAGACGTTCTTCAAGTTCCGTCAGTCCTTCGGAAGTTACATAACGTTCATTAGCTGTATATATTGCTGACGAACGGTCTTCTCTTTGTATAAGTATTATTTCGTTCATATCAATAAAACTTATACCTTCTTTGTTTTTTATTATAAGCTTATCTAAAGCTTTTGAAATTGCGTATATTTTATCGATGGAGGGGACAATTTCTTTATTCGATAGGTTTTTTATCCTTTCTAGAGTCTTGTAAATTCTTTCGATTTTAAAAGGCTTTACAATATAATCAAAAGCATAAACGTCAAAAGCATCAGGCATGTACTCATGATGAGCTGTTGCAAAAATTATCATGGTTTTAGGGTTTATTTCCATTACTTTTTTAGCACACTCAACTCCATCAAGTTTAGGCATTTCAACATCCATAAAAACTACATCAGGTCTTAAAGAATGAGCGAGGCAGAAGGCGGATTCACCGTCTTCTGCTTCACCTGAAAGTTCAAAGCCTTCAATTCGTGATATAGCTTTTTTTAAGATTGTTCTCATTCCTTTATCATCATCAGCTATAAGAACTTTGTGTATCAACAATTACCACCGGCCTCTTCTTCGTGATCTGGGCTTGCCTAATACTTCCGACAGAATAACTCCACGAATCAATTCGTTTTTTGCCATGTTTGAAAAGTCAAGGTTATTGCTATTATAGTTAACATTGTTATTATTATCATCTGCGGATGTTTTTATTTTTTCCCGAGTTTTTTTTACCCTATCGGATGTGTTGCTTTTGTCACCACCGGTTTTAACGGAAGTATCATTCTTTATTAAAACTTTCTTGCGTTCCGTTTTCTGTGCATTAGTACTTCTCGCAGATTGCTGCTGAGGTTGTATCTCGTTCTGAACTGTTTGTACAATATCTGATAACGACCGGGAAATATCTTCAAATAAATTACTCATAGCTACACAACTCCTTTAAAATACAGCATTACTTTTTATTGTCAATATTTGAAGTTTCCTGTTTGCCTGATTTTGATATACTATCTCTCATTTGAGTATCAGCTATAACATTCTGCATGTTGTAGTAATCCATAACACCTAATTTACCTTCACGCAACGCAGCAGCCATTGCTTGGGGAACTTCAGCTTCAGCTTCAACAACCTTTGCTCTCATTTCCTGTACTGCAGCTTTCATTTCCTGCTCTTTTGCCACAGCCATTGCTCTTCTTTCCTCAGCCTTTGCCTGGGCTATGCGCTTATCAGCTTCAGCTTGGTCTGTTTGAAGCTGGGCTCCAATATTTCTTCCCACATCTATATCCGCAATATCAATCGAAAGAATTTCAAATGCAGTACCTGCATCAAGCCCTTTATCAAGAACAGTTCTGGAAATAGCATCCGGATTTTCAAGAACCATTTTATGATCATCGGAAGAACCAACGGTTGTAACAACACCTTCACCAACACGTGCTATTATGGTTTGCTCTCCGGCACCCCCTACAAGACGGTCTATATTCGCTCTTACCGTAACACGTGCTTTAGCTTTCAATTCTATTCCATCTTTTGCAATTGCAGCTATGATTGGTGTTTCAATTACTTTAGGATTAACACTCATTTGAACTGCTTCAAGTACATTTCTTCCTGCCAGGTCAATTGCGGCGGCTCTTTCAAACTCAAGAGGTATATCTGCTCTCTGGGCAGCGATAAGTGCATTTACAACTCTGTCTACATTACCTCCTGCCAGGTAGTGGGCTTCAAGTTTGTTTATTGACACAGTTATGCCTGCTTTTGTTGCTTTAATCATCGGATTAACTACCCTTGTCGGAATAACTCTTCTAAGCCTCATACCTACAAGTGTAAAGATTCCTACTTTTACATTTGCGGCAAAGGCTGATATCCAAAGACCTACCGGTATAAAAGTAAAGAAAAGCACAAGAAATACAATTATTACTCCAATTATTAGAATTGCGACTAAAAAACTCATTTCTGGACCCATGTTAAAATCCCCTTTCTTTTTTTGATTTTTATGTTTTGTTTTTTATGACTATTTTATTTGTTTAACAACTATTCTTCTTCCTTCAACCTTTATTACTTTTATTTTTACGCCTTTATTAATGTATTCACCCCTTGCAACAACGTCAAGCTTAACTCCGTCAAAGTCTGCAGTGCCTGCCGGTCTCAAAACGGTTGTTGCAATTCCTTCCTTTCCGAGAAAATAATCCAAGTCTTCACTGCTTTCAAATCCCTGTTCCTTATCTAAAGAATCATTCAGTATAAGTGTTTTTGATAGTCGCCCCCTCGTAGCAGAGTATAGTACAAGAGTCAGTGACAGTCCCAAAATTGCCAGTATGATTAAAAGCATTATCAGAACATCCAGTGCACTTCTTGCCGTCATTATTACTCCAATAAATAAAAGTATTGTGCCTGTAATCCCTGGAACTCCAAATCCCGGATTGAACATTTCGATTATTATAAAAATAAAACCTAGTATGAAAAAGATTGCTGCCCATAAAGACATGGAATTTAAAAAACCAAAAGGTTCCGGGCTGTTTATTGCCAATGACATATATTCCATAATAGCACCCCCAAATTATTATATGTTTTTTATCATGCTTTAATTATAATATAGTTTATAACAGCTTAAAATAGTTAGTTGCTGAATTATACAAATAGAAGTTCATGTTGTCGTTTTCAATGTATTATCATTTTGCTTTGGAATATACATATTAAATCTTGTGGAATTATTGGCACTCTTAACCGTTATGATGCCACCATATCTTTCAATTATATTTTTTGAAATTGAAAGCCCCATTCCTTCTCCTTCGCTACCTTTTGTCGTAAATCCTGCCTCAAAAACTTTATTTATAATATTTTTGGGAATGTCAGGTCCATTATTTTCAATCACAATCCCATAGGATTTAATATCTTCAAAAATACTTATATTTATTAGCTTTTCTCCGTTAAAGCGTTCTAAAACATAAACAGCATTATCAATTATGTTTCCGAAAACACGGCATAATTCCCAAGAAGGTAGATTTATGCCCTCTAATATTGAGGTTACTGAAAGTTCTACGGTGATTTCCTTTTGCTCACAGTGAAGAAGTTTTGCCTGAAGCAGTGCATTGATAGCAGGGATTGAGGTTTTCAGAACCTTATTCACTTTTTGTATGTCATTATATATCTGTTCTATATAATCTGAGGCATCCACATATTCTTCCATTTCAATAAGACTGTATACCACCTGCAAATGATTCATAAAATCGTGTCTTTGCGCCCTTAATGTCTTATTAAGATTTTCTACATATTTCAAGGTGCTTTTGAGCATTTTGTGCTGATTGTTGGTATTATTCAGTACAAGAGCATTTTTTACAGCAAAGAAGCTGTTTATAAAAATACTTAAAAATATAATAATGAAAAATATCAGAGAAGTATTGTTTAAATTTGGTACAGTCCTTTTTTCCAGATCATAAAATAAAGCATACACAAGTAAGCCTATTACAACAACAAGATGTATCAGGTTTGAAATAATTATTGCTGCTATGGTTTTATTAATGTTGAGCATTCTCTTCATGTAAACCTTTTACTCCTGGATAATATATTAATCACGAAAATGATTTTACATTGAAAAAGTTAATTTTCGTGATGTTACATTAAGGTAATATTTAAAAAGCAGATGAATAGATCATCTGCTTTTTAGTACATTTTTAAACTACTTTACTTCAACTGTCCAGCCAAAGTTATCTTCAAGCTTTCCGCTCTGAATATTAGTTATGGTCTCATATACTTTTGCAGATAGTTCACCAATCTTGCCATTATTTATTTTTATATTTTTTTCATTCCAGTTCAACTCTCCGATAGGAGATATGACAGCAGCTGTTCCTGTTCCAAAGGCTTCTTCGAGAGTGCCGGCGGCATGTGCATCAAATATTTCCTGTATACTTATTTTCCGTTCACTAACACTTATATTCATTGACTTTAAAAGTTCAATGGTTGAAGCCCTTGTTATTCCTGACAAAATGCTACCCTCAAGGGAAGGAGTTACAACCTCGCCGTTAATCTTGAAAAATACATTCATTGTACCGACTTCTTCAATGTATTTCTTTTCTATCCCGTCCAGCCATAAAACCTGTGTATATCCCTTTTCTTTTGCTTCTAGCTGTGCTTTAAGACTTGCTGCGTAATTACCCGGTGTTTTTGAATAGCCTATGCCACCTTTAACCGCACGGACATAGTTTGATTCAACGTATATTTTTACAGGATTTATTCCTTCTTTATAGTATGCACCCACAGGGGACAAAATTATAATAAATTTAAACGTCATAGATGACCTTACACCAAGGAACGGATCTGTCGAGATAATAAATGGTCTTATATAAAGGGAAGTTCCTTCAGCTTCAGGTATCCAATCCTTTTCAAGGTTTACAAGTGTTTTAACTGCCTCAACTCCTAATTCCGTATCAATAGGAGGTATGCAAAGACGATCATTTGAAATGTTTACCCTTTCCATATTTTTTAATGGTCTGAAAAGAAGAACCCTACCGTCTTCAGTTTTATATGCTTTTAGTCCTTCAAAAATAGCTTGACCATAGTGGAATACCATAGTTGAAGGCTCTAATGACAATGGCCCGTACGGTACTATACGAGGGTCATACCAGCCTTTGCCTTCTTCATAGTCCATTATAAACATGTGGTCGGTAAATACCTGACCAAAACCTAAGTTGCTGGAATCCGGTTTATTCTTAGGATTTTTAGTTTTTTCAATTCTTGTCTTATATGACATTTTTTACTAACCCCTTTCAAATATAAAAATGTTACCGTATTATCTTTATTACAAAGAAAATGGTCTATATTGAATGCGATAAAGATTTTACATCGCACTTCAATTTCCTTAACTCAATATCACAAAAATCAATTTTTTCAATGTAGAATTATTTTCGTGATTAATATAAATAAAAGCTGTGAAATTTTGCCCAATGGGACATTAAATCAACCGGGTATATAATCCAGACAGTAGCTTTAAGTACGTCCGATAAAATTATATTGCAAAACCTCATATCTATTATGCAACTTTTCATATAAAAAATCCAGTACTTTTTACTTGAAAAGTATAAAAACAATCACAAAAAAAATATTCGACATATTAGGATGAGTAAAAGTTATATTTTTTTATATCATTTTAAATACAGTAAAAGGGTGATATAATGTTTATAGAGATAGAAACTTTTAAACTTTTATTTGTTTTATGAGGGGGTATAAATAATGGGCATAAAGTATTTAAAGTTACTTTGCGGTTTCGTGATTTTATTTTTTGGTACTGTATTCCTTCCCTTTAGTGCTCTTTCTTCAGAGGCAGAAAATTTGACTTCCGACACAATTGTTATACCCAGTACTGGACCGGATATTCTAATCGGAGATATTGACGGCAATGGCATAGTCAATTCTACTGATTTTATGATTTTAAAAAAGTATATTATAGGAGTTATTGATGAATTTCCAAGTCAATTTTGCATGATGGCAGCCGATGTGAATAGTGATACGGATATAAATTCTACTGACTACGCAATGATGAAAAGATATTTGTTAGGATATATTGATAAATTCGCTACTGAACTATAGTACAGATTCGAAATATATTAAGATTTTAACAACCCCTTATAGCAGAGAAGGAATTTTATTCTTCAGTCTGTAAGGGGTTGTTTGGTCTATAATCGGTTGTTGTTTTTTTTAAAGTATAGGAATTTATGAAAACACTAGTTTTTGTAAATTCCTATACTGGGGATTGGCAAGGGGATTCCCCTTGCCCGGTTTAAGGAGGGTGCTCAGGCTGGTCGTTTCGCTACGCTACACTGCTCGCCCATGCATCCTGGGATGCAAAGCATCCGTCGAAGGGAACCATAGGGTTCCCTAGCGAACAAGAAAAGTAATGAGCGAAGCGAATTTTTTTTGATGTAGAATCATTTTTTGATTAATATATATTCTTCATAGCGAAGGAATACTTACTGCTACCAGCTCTTCACCGCAATATTTCCACCACGGACAGAGGCGTTTGTAGCTTCATAGATAGGCTCTGAACTTAAGTCATTTCCCTTCCATATGCGGATGCTGATACGGTCGCCATGGAAAAAGGATACGTCATTAGCATTAACCTGAAAAGTATACTTGCCATAATGTCCGGGAATTATACCAACACCTTGGAATTGAACTCCGTTTGAGCTTATTATAAGCCAGTCAATACTTGTGCTCTTAAAACACATTTTACCGTTAAAATTTTGAAAACAAAGATTACCTGTAGGTTTTCCGTTTTTATATCTTACAGTGAATCCAAAGCTTGATTTCTTATAACGTGAAAAATAATAACTATTGTTACTATCTATCCAACCTCCGCCGATTGCAAACCCTCCATACGGGTTATATACCGACAATAGCGCATTGTCTTCATTGGTTGTAAAGAAATCGTTATCAACAATAGTTGCTTTTACAGAGTATACTCCTACTTCAAGAGGAATCTTAATTGACGCATCGCCAACCTCATCACATTGAGCTTGGTATGTTCCTATATCAGTTTTACTGCCGTCACTATTTTCTAACTCTACTGTGAAATTGACATTGACAAGGGACAAATTTCCTGGACATAAGTCATCTTCCTGAATTACCTTTGCAGAAAGCTCAACTGAATCGGAGTATTTGACAGTGAGCTGACCTGTGTAGTCAACAATAGCATTTTCAGGTCGTACGTTCAGAATACCGATTGCTTCGCAAGAACTTAAAAAGCTTGTGTTATCCTTGGTAAATATCACATTAAAGGGATAATCTCCCTGGGGTAAATCTTGTATTGCAGTGAATTCTGCATATCCGTCAGCTGTAGTTGTAATGTTTCCATGAACTTTGCCGTTAATGATGAAAGTCAGTTTTTTATCAGGAATGGGACTTCCGTCTGACATTAGAAGTGCCTTTATTGTAAATTCATCGCTATAATCGGACGAAGTGGATGTTACTTCAATAGATGTGGGTTTGTAAATTTTGAAATTAACTTCTGTAAAAGCTGTATTTCCTGCATTGTCAACAGCTGAAACATATAAAGCGTGGTTGCCCGCATCTGTAATTATAGTTCCCGAAATATAATTGCTTCCGTTAAGAAGTATTTCTTTTGAACTGATGCCTGATTCGCTGTCACTGATTAATATTTCAGGCAATACAGCATTCATGTAATCCTCACCGTCTGAAACACCATTTACAGTAATAGCCGGCGGATTAGTGTCTGTAATTTCCCCATCTCCATCTGTAAGTACAGGAGTGGTGCGATTGACATAAGTGCTGTCACCAAGCTGTCCGTAAGAGTTCCATCCCCAGGTCCATACTGTTTGGTCGTTTTTTAAGGCAACAGAATGATAATCACCTGCCGCTATACTTTTGACATTTGACAAACCTTTTACCTGAACGGGTACTACTTTGTTTCCGGATGTCCCTTCTCCGATTTGGCCGTTTGAATTGCTACCCCAAGCCCAAACAGTGCCGTCTTCCTTAAGGGCAAGAGAATGGTAAGCTCCTCCTGCTATACTTTCTATATTGGTCAGAATTGAAACCTGTGTAGGATTATGTCTTATCCCCATATTGCCATCCCCAGCCTGACCGCAGAAGCTACTACCCCAGAACCAGGCAGTACCGTCATCTTTAACGGCAAGAGAGTGGTACCCCCCGGCAGCTATTGCCTTTACAGATGTCAATCCATTTACCTGTACAGGTGTTATGGAATTCTGATTTGTACCGTTTCCAAGTTGCCCGTATTCATTATAACCGCAAGCCCATACGGTGCCATCTTCTTTAAGCATGATGAGGTGACCAAAACCCGCAGCGACGGATTTTACATTTTCAATTGAAGGCATTATTTCTGCGTAAACTGCATTTGAGACACTAAGACCAAGCTGTCCATATGTGTTATCTCCCCATACCCATACAGCTCCGTCCTGATCTACAGCTGCCGAGAAAAGCCCGCCAGCTGCTATTTTTTTGATTGCTGAAAGTCTGGACACTTTAACAGGAGATAGTTTGTTAAGCTTGGAAAAATCACCGAGCTGACCTGAGTTATTGTATCCCCATGCCCATACAGCTCCGTCTTCCGTTAATGCTAGAGTATGTTCAGTTCCTGCCGCAATTGCTGCAATGTTTTTTATCCCCGAAACATTTATGCGTTTGTTTTTGTTTTTGGTAGAACCGTCTCCCAATTGACCGTGCCAGTTATTTCCCCATGTCCATACGGTTCCGTTGCTATTAAGAAAAACTGAATGTGTGCCGCCTGTTGATATTGAACTAAATCCATGTTGTGAGGAAGATTCTACCGGAACTTCAGATGAGATGAGGATATCTTTTGCATAGGATATGTAAGCGGGCTGTTGAATAATTGTCATAGATAGAAATGCTATGACTGTCAGAAAAGAAAATAATGTCTTTTTGAACATACTTGCCTGATACCTCCATTCATTGATTTGGTATTTAAGGTATATATATTTTCGAAGAAGTAAAAGGTTTTAATGTGGGTCCTAGTAGCAATGACTAATAAAATAGTGCTCTTGTACTAAATATATAGCGTTAGCAGCAAAGAGCCCATACATACTATGGGAAAGTTGAGATAATAATGTGAATACATGTATATATATTTACATTTATGTTGCGGTTTGGTTACTTAGTTTGTTATTATAGTTTTGTAGAATAAACGATGGAGGATTAATTGAATGAGTAAATTTTATCCTGACTTAAAGGTGAACCGGGTTTTTGATATAGATCTTAAAAACCTTAAAAGAAATAATATAAAAGGGCTTATTCTCGATATAGATAATACTCTTGTACCGGAACATGTAGAGGAAGCAGACGAAAACGCTGTTTTATGGATAGAGGAAGTCAAAAAGGCCGGATTTAAGACATGTATTGTGTCAAATGCGTCTCAAAAACGTGTTGTTAAATTTAACGAGAAGCTTAAGGTATATGCAATCCATAGAGCTTCAAAACCCGGAAACAAATCATTTCTCAAGGCTTGCAGGTTTATGGATATAAAACCTGAAGAAACAGCTGTAATTGGTGATCAGGTTTTTACCGATATATATGGTGGAAACAAAGTTAATATGTTTACAATCCTGGTAAAGCCACTGCATGAAAAGGAATTTATATTTGTAAGGCTAAAAAGGCTGGTAGAAAGATTTGTATTGGCAAAATATGAAAAAAGTCTTGCTAAAAAAAAGAAAATATAAGGATAAAAAGGAGAAAACATGGATATTGGTGTAAGGGTTACAGGGAAAACGCGATTATTAGGGCTTATAGGGAATCCTGTTGAGCATTCGAAGTCACCGCAACTTCATAATTCCATAAGTAGCTTTTTAGGACTGGATCTTGTTTATATCCCCATGAAGGTAGAAAAGAAGGATCTGGAAGGTGTGGTAAAAGCATTAAAGGCTTTGGATGTTGTGGGATTCAATGTTACAATTCCTTATAAAAGAGATATAATGAAGTATATTGATGATAATACCAAGGAAGCAATACTTATGGGTGCAGTCAATACCATCAAAAAAATTGATGGGAGATTTTACGGATATAATACCGACGGTGAAGGCTTTTTAAGATCATTCAAAGAAGAAACTGGAGAAGGATTTAAAGGAAAGAAGGTTGTTCTTATCGGTGCAGGGGGAGTGGCTCGTTCAATTGCTGTTAAGATTGCTATGGAAGATGCTGAAAAAATCAGCATTGTAAACAGGTCGAAAGAGAAATCTATAGAACTGTCGGAAATTGTAAACGAAAACATAAAGGAAGTTGTGCAGGTATACAGTAGCTTTGAAGACAAGACATTCAAACTGGCTTTTGAAGAAAGTGATATAATAATAAATACAACCTCTGTTGGAATGTATCCAGATGTGGGTCAATCTGCAATTAAAAATAAAAATTATTTTAACAAAAATCAAATAGTATATGATGTGATATACAATCCGCTTAAAACAAAGTTTCTTAAAGATGCTCAAGATATGGGATGTAAGACGGTAAATGGTCTGGGCATGCTGTTTTACCAAGGAATAAATGCATATGAAATTTGGACCGGATACAAATTTACCGAGGATAATCTTAAAGAAATATACGGGTGCTTTAAGAAAATACTTAATGCATAGGCGAAATACATAGAAAAAGACAACTTGCAATAGAGGGTTTTGTGAAGTTCTGTCGAATATAAATTATGTAAGTATAAGTTTTAATTCTTCTGTAGGTTACATAATTCTGTTCTTAATGTGTTATCTTTAAGTGTTTGCTTTTTTTATTAGGGTCATTTCCTGAAAGGAAATCTGGCAAAAAGGTGAGGGACTCGATGCCCCGAGGCTTTTTATTTCAATACTAATTCAGTTAAAATAGCGGGTGGAGAATATGCAGAATAATAAAAGAAAAAGATTGGGAGATCTTTTACTGGAAGTTGGTCTTGTTAGTAAAGAACAACTTGAGGATGCACTGAAGATTCAGAAGACTTCTGGAAAAAAACTTGGAGAAGTTTTGGTTTCGGAAGGATTAGTGACCCAGGAAGATATTATTCAGGTTCTTGAATTTCAGCTTGGTATTCCTCATGTTATTCTTGAAAAATATAGAATAAATCAGGCAGCATGTCTTATGGTTCCGGAAAACTTGGCTAGAAGATATGAACTGATTGCCATATCCCAACAGAATGGAATACTAACTGTTGCCATGAGTGACCCTTTAAACGTGTTTGCAATAGATGATGTTTCAATATACACAGGCATGGACGTACAGCCTGTAATTTCCACCACAAACGAAATAATTAAGGCTATAGATAAAAATTATGGCAGTCAGCATGCACTTCAGGCAGTTGAAGAGTTTAGAAAGGAAAATGAATCAAATTTAAAAATAGGCTTAGAAAACAGTGAACAGCAGGAAAGTGATGAAGTAAACAATTCTCCTGCTGTAAAGCTGGTAAACTCAATAATTGAGCAGGCAATAAGAAACAGAGCCAGTGATATACATATAGAGCCTTTTTCAAAATTCATAAAAATCAGATACAGAACTGACGGTGAAATGTATGAATCAATGAAGACGGATATAGGTATATTAAGTGCACTTATAACCCGTATAAAGATAATATCAGGCATGAATATTACTGAGAAAAGAGCTCCTCAGGATGGAAGAGTGAGTGTAAAGGTTGATGGCAAGGATTATGACCTGAGGGTGTCTGTTTTACCGACAGTTTACGGTGAGAAAGTTGTTTTCAGGATAGCTGATAAAAAATCATTTGTTTTATCAAAAGAGCAGTTGGGTTTTCTGGAAGAAGACCAAGCCAAATTTGACAGTATACTTCAGAACCCGCATGGAATAGTATTGGTAACCGGTCCGACAGGAAGCGGCAAATCTACAACTTTGTATACAGCATTGAATGAAATAAATAAGGCAAATATAAATATTATAACAATTGAAGACCCTGTAGAATGCATTATTGAAGGTATAAACCATGTTCAGGTAAACACAAAGTCAGGGTTGACATTTGCAAGCGGTTTAAGGTCAATATTAAGACAGGATCCGAATGTTATAATGATAGGAGAAATAAGGGATTCTGAAACTGCTGAGATAGCTGTTAGGGCAGCAATAACAGGACACCTTGTATTAAGCACCCTTCATACAAACGATGCACCGGGTACGGTGTTAAGACTTATTGATATGGGAATAGAACCTTTTTTGGTTGCATCTTCACTAGTGGGAGTAATCTCGCAGAGATTGGTAAGAAAGATATGCTCAAACTGTAAAAGGTCTCACGATGCCACGCAAGAAGAGTTATCTTTGCTTCATACGGATACTCCTGTTATGATTTTTTCAGGAAAAGGGTGTGCTGTATGCAACGGTACAGGATATAAGGGCAGAACTGGTGTTTATGAAATAATGACTCTTACAAAAAAGCATAAAGAGTATATAAACAGAAGCTGTACAGAAGACGAACTAAGAGAATTGTCGCTGGCAAATAATATGAAAACTTTAAAAGACAACGCAAGGAATTTGGTTCTTAAGGGAATAACAACCATAGAAGAAATGACGAAAATATCCTTTTCGAATGATTAAAGCAAGAATAAATCATAAACAGTTTCGTTATACATAATAAGAAATGGAGGATTTATATGAACCTTGAAGAAATGCTGAATTCAATAGTTGAGCAGGGGGGCTCGGATCTCCATATTACTGTAGGAATTCCTCCTACAATACGAAAAAACGGAAGACTTGTAAAGTTGAGTGATGAAAAACTAGTAGCTAATGAAACCGTTGAATACATCAAGCAGATAACAAGTAAGGAGCAAATGACAGAGTTGCTTGAAAAAGGGCAGGTTGATTTTTCGTTTTCATGGGATGGAATTGGTAGGTTCAGGGTAAACGCCTTTAAGCAAAGGGGAACTTTTGGCATTGCCATTAGGCTGGTTAACTCCTCAATAAAGACAATAAGCGAGCTTGGACTTCCTATTGTTGTTTCAGAACTTGCAAGAAAGACAAGAGGGCTCATTTTAGTTACTGGTCCAACAGGAAGCGGCAAGTCTACAACGTTAGCCTCTATTATAAACCAGATAAATGAAGAACGGGATTGCCATATACTGACACTTGAAGACCCGATAGAGTATTTGCACAGACATAAAAGCTCCATTGTCAACCAAAGGGAAATAGGCAGTGATGCCATAACATATGCTGATGCATTAAAGGCTGCACTCAGGGAAGACCCTGATGTAATTCTTGTAGGAGAAATGAGGGATATTGATACTATTGCAATTGCTATAACTGCGGCAGAAACAGGGCACCTTGTTCTTTCGACGCTTCATACTACAGGTGCTGCAAGTACAATTGACAGAATAATTGATGTATTCACTCCGCACCAGCAACAGCAGATTAGAGTACAGCTTTCTTCCATTCTGCAGGGTGTTATATCCCAACAGCTTATATCAAGGATAGACAAGCCGGGACGAGTTGCAGCCATTGAAATAATGATTGCAAATGCTGCAATTAAAAACCTCATAAGAGAAGGAAAAACACATCAGATAGATTCACTTATTCAGACCGGTTCAAAATATGGAATGCAAACTATGGATTCCAACATTGTAAGTTTATATAAAAAGGGATTAATAAGCCATGATGATGTGTTATCCTACGCCACTTCTTATGAAAACATAATAAGGCTTATGGGAAATTAGCCTTTCTTAGAATATTATCCATAGGTATGGAGTTAATTGATAATGCTAAAAAGCACTGGACATGTAACCGGGAGGTAGATTAATTTGGCTACATACAGTTACAGGGCAAAAACTATGACAGGATATGTTTCCTCTGGCAAGCTTGATGCTGCAGATAAAGAGATGGTAATCTCCTTATTGAGAAACAGGGGAATGTATCCATTGGAAATCAACGAGGTAAACATATTTCAAAAAGATATAAAAATTAGTACACATAAAAAAATACCGCTCAAGGATATATCTTTATTCTGCAAGCAGTTTCACACAATGCTTAATGCAGGGGTTACTGTAATTGGTTGCCTTGATTTGCTGAGAAAACAAACAGAGAATATTAATCTTGCTTCAATAATACATAAAGTATATGAGGATGTTCAAAAAGGTTTATCGTTATCTGAGGCTATGAAACTTCACAGTAAAGTGTTTCCGATTATTGTAACAAGCATGTTGGAAATAGGTGAAATAAGTGGTAATCTGGATCTTGTACTTGACAGGCTTTCAATATATCTTGAAAAGGAAAATAAAATAAAGCAAAAGGTAAAGAGTTCTATGGTTTATCCTAAGGCTGTGGGTATTATTGCTCTTTGTGTCGTTATGCTGATGCTTACATTTGTAGTGCCCAACTTTGTATCTATTTTCAAAAATATGGGTGGAGAGTTGCCACTTCCTACAAAGATACTTATCAATATCAGCAATACATTAAGAAGTATAAAGTTTCTTTTTGGAGCTTCTGTTGCAGTTTGCGTTCTTATATTAGGATTCAAAAGGTTTAACAGCAGTGAAAAGGGAAAACGTATAGTGGATGGAATGAAACTTAAATTGCCTTTAGTGGGAAATAATTTAAGAAAGATAATAGCTTCGAGGTTCAGCAGATCCTTTAGTCTTTTGTTAAAGTCGGGTGTTCCTCTTATACAGGCATTGGAGGTTGCCGGGAATTTATTGGACAATGTTATTATCACTGATGGATTAACAACGGCAAAAGAAGACGTAAGAAGAGGTGAAAGCCTTGCACAATCGCTGGAAATTGTTTCGATATTTCCAATAATGGTTATTCATATGATAAGTATAGGGGAAGAATCAGGAGCGTTGGATTCTGTTGTAGAAAAGGTAGCGGATTTCTATGATGATGAATTGGATGTTTCCATAAGCAAGCTGCTTTCAATGCTTGAACCGATTATGATAGTCGGGATAGCAGTGGTGGTTGGAGCAATCGTTCTTGCAATGGTACTTCCGATTTTCTCAATGTATAAGCAATTGGGCAAGTAATAAACAAAGGGAATTGAAGTGCGATAAAAACTTTATCGTGTTCAATATAGCAAGGAAAGCAAAAAAACAAGGAGGTATTTTTTATGTCAAGAGTATTCACAAAACCACTCAGAAACCAAAAAGGTTTTACTCTCACAGAATTGATTGTTGTTGTCGCTATTTTAGGAGTTCTTGCAGCTGTTGCCACGCCTTCCATTATAGGCTATTTGAATGATGCAAAGGTTAGCACTGATGAAGCCAATGCAACAACCATTGAATCGACTATCATGAGAGGGATTGCAAAAGGTACGTTGACATTGCCTTTTGCTGATACTGATACTGATGCTATCGAAGGTTTTGTCGAAGGTGAGTTGGAAATACCCGCTGTGAAACAAAGCGATATGTATTTTGTTGTAACACTAAGTACAGGGAGAGTCAAGGTAGCAGCAGAAGCAGGAGTTGGAGAAATGCTATTATGGGATTAAAAAGCTTAACATGATTCTCCTTAACAAAATAACAATAAACCAACATAGGAATAAATTACAAACTTATACCTTGAAATTGCTAATGCTAAAAATCAATGGTATAACAGAGTGAGATAAAAAACACGGAATGTACAGGACTGCCACCATACAGGCCTGTACTCTGTTATACCTGATGTTTTTGTATTAACAAAACCTTTTTGGAAAAAAATTGCTTCTTCAATTACTATGAAGAATGGTGTATAATTATTATGCAATATATATTTTACGAAAGAGGAATTTCAAAATGATGACTTTCTTTTACGTTTATGTATCACTAATTGGACTTCTTATTGGTTCATTTTTAAATGTGTGTATATACCGCATACCGAAAGGCGAGTCAATTGTGAATCCGCCTTCCCATTGCCCTAACTGCGGTAAAAGACTTATGCCGATTGACTTGGTACCGGTGTTCAGCTTTATTTTTTTAAGGGGCAAATGCAGGCACTGCGGTGTGAAAATATCGCCAAGGTATACTATTGTTGAACTTCTTACATCTATCACCTTTGTGCTTTTGTTTTACAAATACGGCATTTCTGTTGATTTTATTGCTTCGGCATATTTGATGTCAATACTTATTGCAGTATTCTTTATTGATCTTGAGCATATGATAATTCCTGACGGGCTTGTTATATCAGGACTTGTTGGAGGTGTGCTGCTTATAGTGTATAACTTATTCAGACCTGTGGAAATTTATCAGGACAGAAACTGGTGGACACCTCTTGTTGGAATGTTTATAGGATTTGGTGTATTGCTTCTGATTGGTATACTCGGTATGTTGATTTATAGAACTGATGAAGCTATGGGTGGCGGAGATATTAAACTTTTTGCACCTTTAGGAATTTTTCTGGGGTGGAAGATGATATTGGTTTGTTTTATGCTTTCTGTAGTGAGTGCATCTGTTGTTAGTGTTATATTAATGATTGCAAGAAAAAAGGACAGAAAAAGTACTATTCCCTTTGGTCCGTTTATAGTTATAGGAACTTTTCTGACCTACTTTTACGGATGGGATATTTTAAACTGGTACTTAAGCGGTATTTTACGCTGAAAACAAATTACAGCAATCAGGATATAATTATAAAAGCTTAATATACTATCAATTTTTTTCCGATAATAATATTGTAGAAATAAAATTGATTGTTCATGGAGGAAACCTTAAAATGCAAATAAAAAATTATATGGAGGAAATAGTTTTTTCTACAATGAAGGAAGTTTTAAGTGATATAAACGTATGTAAATGCGACAAGTGCTTAATGGATATTTCCGCCATTGCATTAAATGATTTGCCGCCTAAATATATTGTTACTGAAAAAGGTGAACTGTATTCGAGAATAAATTCATTAAGACAGCAGTTCGAAGTAGATGTCATATCGGCTATAACTAAAGCTGCTGTACTAGTTAAAAGAAGCCCGAGACATGAGTAATACATAGAAACAACTCTGTATTTATATTGAATGAGATATAGATTCTAACAAAATTTTATTACTTTAAAATGCAAATAATGATCATTGCTATTCCACTATGCAGTTTATGGAGTGAAAAATATGTTTAGTAAGCAATACCTTGCCATAGACATGGGAAGCAACAAAATAAAGCTTGTCCGCGGCGGAATAGATAAGGGTAATATAGTGGTAAGCGAGTATGCTATTATAGATACTCCTGAGAATTCACTAGAGGACGGCAAGATTATCAATCTAGATAAACTGGTAACACTTATTAAGGAGTCTGTTAAAAAAAACAAAATGAAAGACAGAAACTTAGTTCTCAATGTAACAGGTACAGGAATAATAACAAGAGACATACAGATTCCAAAATCAAATGATGAAGAGATCGAAAAAATACTTGAATTTGAAGCTCAGCAGTATTTTCCTGTGGTTCTTGACAATTATGTACTTGATTATAAGGTACAAGAAGAGATAGATAACCAAGAAGGAATATTAAACAGAGTTCTTCTTGTTGCTGTTCCGTTGAACCAGATAGACGAGTATATGAAAATTCACAAAAGACTGGGGATGGAGATTTCTGCAATAGATATACCTGCAAACAATATGTTCAAGCTTTTGTTCTCATGGGAAGATGGAGGTTTTAAGGAAGAATTTAAAATGCCCAGAGAGTTTGCAGTGTTGGATATAGGCTATTTAACGACTGCGATATATATTTTTTCATCAGAAAAATTGAAATTTAACCGAATTCTTTTAAATGGCAGCAGTTATATTGATGAAATAATTTCAAATTATTTGAATACAGATCTTAAAACGGCAGAAGAGATCAAAAACAATAATATTAGAATTGATAATGTTGATAATTTTGAAAGCGATACCGATAAGTTTTCACAGGTAAACAACCAGATTAAATCAGGATTGAACAATTTTATGAATGACATAAACAGGTTTTTTGAGTTTTACAACTCAAGAGGAAGCGGCAACATGCTCGAGAAAATATTTATTTGCGGAGGCGGCAGCAAGCTTAAAGGTATCAATGAGTATTTGAACGATTATTTTAATATGCCTGTAGAATCACTGTATAATCAAGTGAAAAACGTTGTTTATAAAGGCGTGAAGGATCAGAAGGAATTTGAATCCGATTTCCCACTTCTGGTTAATGCTATCGGCGGTTTAATAAGAAGTAAGTAAGGAAAGTGGATATTTATGAGGAAAGTGGATAAAAGAGGAACAACAATGGTAGAACTTATGGTAGCAATCGCCATTTTAAGTATGATAATGTTACCTGTTTATGTTGTATTAAGCATGGGATATGAACAATTTTATATTGAAAACAGCAACATGCAGGCACAAAAAAGTGCGAGAGAAATAATTGACATGATACTTGAAGATTTAAGGATGGGTGAAAATGAGTTTACAGAAGCTGATAATTCAAGTGGTCGGCTCCTTACTATAAAGGACAGTTTCCATTTTGCGGATGATGAGCTTATTTATTCATACCTTCCGGAGCAGAATATGATCTATAAAAACGACATTCCCATATTGGAAGGGGATGGTGTCAAGGTAGTCAATTTTAATGTTGAACAAACAATTATGGACTATGACAGTTGGATAATAGAGATTAGCATCAGCGTCAAGACGGAAAAAAGTGATGTTATAAGTTTAAAAAGCAGTTACAGGACAAAGGTAAAATTACTACCGACACCAACTTAAGGGTGTGAGACAATTGAAAGACCTTAATTTAGTACCAAAGAGTTATTATCTCAGAAAGAAAAGGATCAAAAAAAGAATTTACTTTAGTTTACTTGGAGTATTGCTGGTAGCAGGCTTTACTTATCTTGTTGTTTCTCCAATTCTCATTAAGAACAGCCTTAATAAGAGGCTTGAAATACTGGATACCACTATGAAGGAGGTAAATAGCATTTTAGAGCTTGAAAGGCAGTTTAATACAGTAAAAAGCCTGGTTGTTAAAAGGGAAGACATGGCAAAGACACTTTCCGGTCAGGGAATTGATGTATTAACTATAATTGACAAAATTGAATCATACATGCCACAAAAAATGTATGTAGTAAGTTTTAAGGCGTCACAAGAAGCTACAAATCCAGAGATTTCATTAATCGGTACTTCGGCATCTGAAGACGAAATTGTAGCATTTGTTAACTATCTCAGAAACGACAGTTATATTTCAAGTGTTGATATTTTGTCTATTACCAATACTTATAATGTAGTTGACACTAATGATAACACACATGCTGCAAAGATTAGCTGCCATTTTGAAGTAAAACTCAATATTAATAACCAAAATAATTAAATAAGCTTTTTAAAGAATAATATATAAAAGCCGGGAAGTGATAATATGAAAATAAGTACCAAAGATAAAAAAGTCATTATTACGATGGGAATACTTGTGTTTCTGGCTTTGTTTTATAATTTATATTATACAAGACAGACTAAAGAAGTTAAAGAACTAAGACAAACTGTAAAACTTTATGAGGAGAACAGTGAGATAAATGAACAGGCAAGATTGAGAGTAGAAGGCTTGGATACAGAGCTTAAGATGTTAAGCGAAAAGCTGATTGATTTAAGAGCAATGTTTCCCCCCGTTTTAAATCACGATGAAGTATTGGCGGCACTAAAAGATGTTGCAGAAAGATCGGGACTTTTAATTGAAAATATAGCATTCTCTCAAATGGAGAGAATTAGCTATGAACCGAAACAAGATACTTCCGGTGAGGAGGTTTCTTTTGCTCCAATAACGGATGAAAGGCTAAAAACTGCAATGAACATATTTGGAATAGACGCTTCAAATGATGAGGGAGAGAGTGGAAATGAGTATGAAATTACAGATAATAAGCTTGTTGAAGGAGAAGGGTTTGCTCTGTCTCTCAATATTGATGCAAAAAGCACGAATCAGCAGCTTATGGACTTTATTTATAATATTTACAGCTTTAATAACAAAATAGCCTTTGAAAATTTGCAGATTGATATGAAAAGCGGAAAATATCTTCAGTCCAGAATAACACTGAAGTTTTATGGTATAACTGACAGCAAGGCTGTTCATAAGAAAAACTATATAAATATTGATACATTGATGCCTATGGCTTTGGTAGACAAAGACAATATCTTTGAACCTTATGACGATTTCGATGGCTCAATGATTACTGAAGAAAATAATAACGCAATACATGGAACAATAAACCAGACTGTGGACACCGGAGCATATGATTTTACTATGAGGGTAATGCCCTATGGGTCAAATATGGCACCTCCCACAGTAGCACTTGTTGGAAGGAGTGTAAAGGTTGACAATAATTCAATCGGTATTCCTGTTGTATACGGTGATAGCAGAGAAAATGAGAAAGTAGATATCTATGTTGAGGAGAAGAATGGCAGGCTTTACTGTAGATTCAGGACTGAGCATGAAGCATACCCTGACAAAGAATTTAAGAATACTATCGAGTTCAAGCCATTAACAAGCAGTATAAGAATTCTAATTGATTCAACAAAAAGAGTTGCACAAAACGATACTTCAGGAGTTGATATTACTATAACAAATAATACTACAGGAAAAATTTCTGTGGATGTACTCAATGAAGACAAAAATAGACCTCGAGTGAGAATAAACAGAAGCGATGAATCTGTGAAAGTGAATTATAAATGATAATTAATAAGAACATTCATGATTGCAGGGTAATTTAATTGGGACATGAAAAATTTAGTTGTAAAAAGCAGGTTGAAGTTTGGGGGCTGTGGATATGAAATTAAAAGTACATATAAAACTCCTCCTAGAGCCGGTCGCAATAAGCAGAAGAGGTATAACGATTGTTGAATTGGTGGTTAGCATGGCTATTCTTATGGTTGTTGCGGCTCCTTTTCTGGGTACATTTATATCTTCCACTAAAAACAACCAGCTTTCACAGCAAATACTTGATTCATCGACACTTTCGCAAAAAATAATGGAAGAGATAAAAGCCAGACCTTTCTTTTTAAGTACAGAGGCAGATACTGACCTGGATGCAGAATTTAAAGAGTATGGGGTTTATGGTGAGTATATTGTCAAATACAAAATAGTCAAAGAAGAAGGTATATTATCTGAACTAGCGGACACTTATGAATATAATGACATCAGCAGTGTTGCTTTTGATATGGAATACAGCGTTAAATCAAGCCAGGTAAAGGTTGACAGCGACAGCTACAGCCTGTATTCAGGCATTAATCCTTATCAATTCAAACTTAAAATAAGTGAAAACGATAACAGGTATACTTTTAAGCTTTCAAATGACTTACATACTGACTTGCGTACGGATGTTAAAACTATAAATGGCTCTGAGCCTTTAAGAATTAAGATACAGTACATGAATGGCTGCACCGGAGAATTCCTTTTGCAGGTAGACTGTGATGGAATTATTGATGAGAGGGAAGTATATTTTTATATTGTTGATGATAAAAAAGACAGCATGGTATTGCAAAATATTGGCAGGAGTTTTTTTTACAAGTACGATAAACTAAGTACCAGTCAAACTGAGTACAGGAATGTGCTTTATAATATTGAGGTTGTAGTTGAAAAGGATGGGGAAGAAACAGGAAGATTGGCATCGAGCGTAAAAAAGTAAAAAGCTCCAACAGGAGTTTGAGGGTGGTTTTGTGGTTTTTATCAATCTGATTAAAGTGTTTGGAAAAACAGTTATCAAAAGTAGAAAAGGGTCAACCCTTGTAATGTCCATTATAATTATAATAATAATGTCATTAATGGGCATTTCACTTATTGCCTTAACATTAAGCTCTGTCGATATGAGCATGATGTTCGGTGATGTAAACAAAGCCTATTTTGCTGCGGAAGCTGCAGCCGAGGAAGTTGCTAAAAACCTAGATCAAAAGGTTTCGGATATTCAGGAAGAAGCAAGGGCTCAGACAACAATTGAGATTCAGACAATGCTCCGTGAAAATCCGATTTATTTCAGAGAATATGACGGCTCTATATCCATTTCAGATTCTGAACCTGAATTCAATGTTTCAAAGATTGAAGATGAGTTCAAATCATTGTATTTAGAAAATTTTTATACATTATTGAATGATGAATTTAATGATATTGATAATTTGGATAAAATGAAAGAACTTCTTGATACAGCAGATGATAACGGAAATTTTCCTTACAAGGATTTGAATGAAAATCAGGGGAGAATGTTGCTAAAGTCAGCCTCATATGACCATTCAAATCATAACATAGAAATAATTGTAAGCGGAATACACAACGATTATGAAAAGAAACTTAATGCTGTTTTCTCTCTGTTGCCACATTCAGAAAAAATACCATATCAGACTGTAGAAAAATTTGCGGTTAAAAATCCTGTAAAATATGATGTTTTAAAGAAAGCTGTAGTAGCTGAAAAAAACATGATAATATCATCATGTGATGTCGTGATTACAGGTGATGTTTTATGTTTTGGTACAATTCCGGTAATTGATAACTCACTCCCTCCTGAGGATATAGAGGAGGATTATGATGCCCAATGGAATATGTATGGGGGAATTATTGTGGGAATGTGTCAGAATGTTTCATCAAAATGGGCACATTTTGGTTTTAACCCTTCTAAAATCGGGGAATATTCAAACGGCTCGCTTAAAGTAAATGGAAACGCATCAACAATGGGATATATTCACTCAGTATACAATACAATACATGGCTCTCAAGTCATAACAATAAGCGGGAATGCCTATGCAAGATCGGTAAGGTCTGAGAAATACTCAAACAACTCAATTGTGAATTTTAATAATCTTTCAGTTATAGACAATCTTCAGATTGACTCAAATAATACTGTATTTAATGTAAATGGAGTTTTTAAAGGATTTGTAGACACTTGGCATGCTATTGACGGAAGTGACGGAGAGGATCCTGATATTAATTCAAAACCAAAAATGACAAGCAGTGTTGTAGTAAACGGCGATTCAACATTGAATTTTAATGATGCAGTCTATATCGGTGGAAGTACATATTTGAAAAACCGACTTAATTCTGAGGGTAATCCTTACATGACAGGTGTTTCAGCATTAAAATCATCATGGAGGATAGCGAACATGTACAGTCGGGATGGCTTACCGGACCCCGATAACAACGAACTTAGCTGGAATAAAATCTACTGGTATGATAATGAAACAAGAGAATCTACGCAGACTAATGCGCAATACAGGAATCATTCAGGTGTTGATATGATTTCAGGCAGAGAGTCTGCACCCGATTATTTTCCTTTATTAAACAGAGCCATGCATATAAAAACAGTTTGGGATGAAATCCTTAAGGACGATTACATACTATCAACTTATATAAGTCCGAATAATATTAATATGTATGCGATTGCTTCAGAGCAAAAACTTAAGGGTTTTTCAAACGGTGCAGTTATTGCAAATGGTAGAGTATATTCTCCTTTTGATTTTGAAACCTTTGATCCTTCTGAATTTCATAACACCATACAGAAACCTGCTATTTCTGATTATTACGACCAGATAAAAGGTCTTATCAAAGAGGATTTCAACCCTGTTTCGCCAAAGCTTAATTATGTAGCTCCTACAAAAAGTATAATAAGTTACATGGACAATGATTTTGTCGGTATAAACAGAATTGAAAAAAACAGGATTTATACACCAGCAGATAGCAATAGAGGATTTGTCTATTATGGAGACCAAGACGCCGATATAAGGGAAATTGCCGGGAAGTGGTTTATAAACAGCGAGATTATTCCCGTTGATAACAAAGGGATAATTTTTGTTGAAGGCAATATTTACATACACAGTGATTTTAAATTCACCGGAGTTATAATGTCTTCAAAAAATATTATCTTTCTAGGAGACGCAGAAATTACCTATGATGAATCGGCAATTGACACACTGCTTAAGGCAGATGTAAATATCAACGGATTTTTTGGACTTCTTTCAAGTAAAGTTCCCCTAGGTACAATGGAGAGTCAGAGAATTACAACACGCAATATCAGTGTAATTAAATGGAATGAAATTAAGTAAAAAACTATTATATTGCTTATATACTCAACTTTCCCACAGTATTTATGGGCTCTTTGCCACTAACGTAGCATTGCT
>CAYPCH010000018.1:0-39150 GCA_964409165.1 uncultured Oscillospiraceae bacterium
GATGTTATTATGTTAGCATATAATCGGGTCTATTTGGAATGCCTGAGTAGTAACATATAGTAAAACTTTTGATGAAAATTGCAATGTAGAATTCATAAAGATTATCTTATAAACAAAATTGAGTGCCCACCAAGGGTACTCAATTTTGCCTCCTTCATTATACTTTCCAGGTCATCCAGGCTATTTTTGCCTTAACCTTTTCTTTTACAAGTCCATTTTCAGATATCTGCTCAAGGTAGTTCCGTATAAATGCTTTTTTATCATCAGTTAGCTTTTGTGTCGTATCAAAATGGGTACAATAAAAGTCTACTGCCTTGTTTGCAGACATTACATGCTCCCATTCCGTATCAATATATATAATTTCAGGATGAAGACCCATCAGCCACAGAATATTGAAACTGCAGTATATAGCCTTCCCATGCCCGCCTTTTGAGTTTTGCCCTACGATATATTTGCTGAGGTGATCCTTTACATCATCAGTTCTCTCAACAAAGCTGCTCATAAAACAGTATCCCCGACTGACATTAACCATTTTTTCAAGTGCAGATTTATTATTTATGGCAGGACACATGGATGCTACTACAAGGTCAAATTTTTTATTCCACCCAAAAGAGTTAACGTCAAGCTCTTCCCAGTCAACAAGCTCAAACTCCGCATTTTGCAAATTTTCCATAACTGCATTTTTCTTTGCACATTCAATCATTCTTGGTGAAATATCTATACCTACAACTGATTTTACTGTTTTAGCAAATTGGACAACATATTTTCCTGGTCCACATCCAATATCAAGCACATTACTTTCAGCTGTCAGCATTCCTTTAGAAGTAAGCAATTCAAGAATTTTCTTTACGCGCTCATCTCCCTCTCCTTTATAAACTCTTTGATTAAATTCGTCCGCTCTGCTGTCCCAAAAAGTCTGGCTTGCCAACTTATCTGTCTTCTTTGTGCTCCAAATCTGTTCAAAATAATTTACATCCATAACCTACCAGCCTCTGGAATAGTCTTTAAAACAATCAAGACATACCTTTTTCCCATCATTCATTCTCATCTTGTGCTCAGATGCGCCCTCGCCGCAAATCTCGCATACTATAGTTGTAAATAACCTTGCTTTTTCAGGCAACTCGAAGGTTGGCTTGCTGAAATTGAAAATCTCATCTGTTGACGAATTCAATATATAATTCTGGCGCTGCTGGCGATCCATTTCGCTCTTAATAGGCTTTACAATCATTCTAAGGCTTTCCCCATTAGTCCTGTTGTAGAAGCTGAAAGCCATTTTTCCTGTACCTTTGTAAATAAGGTTGCCTTTACCGAAGGTACAGCCTGTAATAACCTGAATTGCATCCACACCACAGGCATCATTTTCAGTAACGCATACGATCTCCTCATCTTTTGAGAATCTAAGATTCATCTTTTCCATCGCAGCTTCACAAGCTTTAAAACCCATAGCCAACCCCGGACACTCATGTCCATGAAATTCCACTGATTTTTCCCACAGCTCCTTGTTCATTAAAAAATCCCCTTTCGCAAAAAAATAAAAACCGCGAATAAAGCCGTTCCTTACGGCATCCCTTCGTGACGGCATCCCTTCGTGGTTTGGTTTTGTGGTCAACAAGATATTAGCTCAAAAGCCTTCGTGGCTTTATTTTCGTGGTATACTTTATCATATTGAAGTAAACATGTCAATTTTCAAGATTTTGAGTATAAATAGTATTTTCCACTTTCTTGATACATCAGACACATGCTAAAACATATGTCGTACATAAAATCATCGGCTGAAACAGAACCAACATATGGATTGGTTAGCTTTTTGAAATAAGCCTCAAATTCAGGCATACTGAACTCAAATTTCTCATCCCAGTATGTGCGGAAGCAAATCTCCGCAAACACATCCGCAAAGGCATCAACCGAGAGCTTCGTTTTTAGTTCACGCTTGTAGGCTCCTTTACTTGCATCATGTGTTCTCGATAATGCATTAAACGCTTCCCGGTAAAAAATATGCATTTGCGATGGAACTTCGGCAAACATCTCAAATGTCAGCAGCATGATCGTCAGCAGGAGTGGATTTTCTGTGAAATCCCTATGTGTACGGTAGAGCCTTGTCCTCAACTCCTCCCTGAATTTCTCTTTTATTGATGGGTCGTCGGGGCAGAAATCCAGATTATGAAGAAATCACTTTACTTGCCTTTATTTGCAAAACGCAATAGACACTCAAACCTCTCTTGTGATAGAATATTTGTTACTGGGGAGGAGGTCGGGTATGTACAAAGTTACGATTTCGGATGGTACAGTCTTAAGCGAATGCATAGAAAACGTGATATTTGATGTTGTTACTCCAGATGAGTATGGCATGCGTAACACAATAAGGAACTCAATCACAATCACAGGCAAGATTGATATTGACGAAAAAACAGTGTCACTTTACCAGTGGGCTTTATTACCTGCAACTAATTCCGATTGCTATAAGAAGATTACAGTCGAGTATTATCAGAAAAATGTGCTGGTGCGTGAGGTTCAATTTTCAAAGGCTTTTGTTGTGGATTATACAGAACAGTATTCAAATCATACAGGTGTTGGAACCTTTTCAATTTATTTAAGACAGTTTTACAAACAAGATATTGATGTAACAACTGAGGAAACAAAAACTGTAAACAGCGAAGCAATGGTTGCTGATGAAAGTGAGAAAATTGAAGCAGTTCAACAAGCTGAGAATTCCCCGGTTGAAAGAGTCGTTGAAAGTACAAATAAAGCTTCAATGAGTTTCACTGATAGGGTTGAAAAGCAAAAGGAAATGGGCGATAATAGTAATGCGGGAGTTGGTAAGATACCCCAAGGACTAACAGGAGAGCAGTTCGCAAATTCATCTAAACTAATTAGACAAAACGTAGGTAATATAAGTGATGATATAGTTGTACAGGGAAGTAGAGCTGGTGTAACTGCAAAAGCAACCTCTGATATAGACTATGCAATAAGGGTATCTCCAGAAAAATTTGATGACTTGATTAAACAAAGATTTGGAACACCAAATCCAGGGTCAGCAAAGGAAAGAACGATGTTACATGCAATCGAAACAGGAAAAATCCAAGCTGGTGAAGCTGGATTGAGAGGTTTAAGAATACAATTACAGGAAACACTAGGCATTGATGTAGATATATCTATTATAAAATCTGGTGGGTCATTTGATAATGGACCAATGATTAATATACCTAAGTAGGGGGTCTTGTATGGAAAACTATGATAATTTATATTGCAAAATATTCATTGATACAGAATGTGATATGGATTTTTTGATAAACAAAATCAATGAATTGGTATGTGGACAAAAAAAATTATTTCGTACTATCGTAACTAAGTTCGGTGAAATTGATATTAATAAGAATGAGGATTTTGATACAGAAAAAAGATTGGTAAAACCTGATGGATTTCTATATTCAAGGTACTATCTTGATGTTGAGCCTAATGAGAAAATGGATCAGAAAAACTATATATTAAATATATCAACCTTTTTACGAGAACTATGGAAAAATGGTTTTAAGGCTATAGTAGCATGTGATTTTGAGGGAGAACTTCCAATGAAGACTAATTCTTAGAAAATAAATGCTCCCTGTGTAGGAATTGCAGGGAGCAAATTTCTTTTTCATGGTGAATGTTTATGAATTATATTATATTTGATTTAGAAGCAACTTGCTGGGAGAATGATAGAAACAAGATAAATGAAATTATTGAAGTGGGTGCGGTCAAAGTCAATGATTCTTTGGAGATTATAGGTATATTTTCACGTTTTGTTAAACCAGAAATCAACCAAGAATTGTCTGGGTTTTGTAAACGATTAACCTCTATCTCTCAGGAAAATGTTGATACTGCCCAGTCTTTTAGCCAAGTAATATGTGAATTTGAAGAATGGATACTATCTACAGGTAATGACGTTTATCTCTGCTCATGGGGTTTTTATGATAAAAAACAAATATTACGAGAATGTAATATAAAAAAGTACTTTGGTCTGATTGTTAGTCTCCTTGATAGGCATATAAGTATAAAACACCAGTTTTCCAAGGCTAAAAACATTAAACCTTGTGGAATGGATACAGCTTTAAAAATGCTAGGGATACAATTAGAGGGTATACACCATAGGGGAATTGACGATGCGAAGAATATTTTTAAAGTTTTCGTGTCAATATTTCAAGAATTAAATTTCAATATTTAACTCATTAAATTACAATTATTCCAAAACGCAGCAATTACAAAGATAATTTTTTTGCAAAAATTCAATAAAGAAAACGGAAATTCCCGGCAGGGATTTGGGAATTTCCGTTTCTAAGCACGACAAAAAAACCTGAAAGCAAATCTTGTATAAGGTAAAATATTTAAATAGGCAACTTTTTTGTAACTATGATATAAGCCATTCAGGATAGGGCTGGATGTCAAAAACGTTTTGGCTGTAGTTCAGCACTTTAAAATCTCAATAAAAAGCAAATAAAAAGCAGGTCAATGACCTGCGAAATCAAAATTCTGGGTAATCTAGTTTGATAATTAGCAAATATAATATTACTTAGCAATTTTCTTCTTTATCTCAACTAACTCTATCTTATTCTTAAAATCTTCCTTACCCAATACTTCAATACCATTCTCTATTTTTTCAAGTTTTTGCCTTGTCTCAGTACGGAATTCAGTTAGGTCAGCTGTTTGC
This sequence comes from uncultured Oscillospiraceae bacterium, assembly GCA_964409165.1. GTDB lineage: Bacteria > Bacillota > Clostridia > Acetivibrionales > Acetivibrionaceae > CAYPCH01. The sequence goes on from CAYPCH010000018.1 coordinate 4,685, forward strand.
TCATCAATAGCATTTACCTTCTGCTTTATATCTGATACATCAATTTTTATTTCTTTAATGTCACTTGACAATTCCTCAAGTATTTTTAAAATTTTCTCATCCATAAATTATCTACCTCCAAAGATATTATATCCTGAAATCCAGATATTCATCAAGTACTTTATCTTTAATCTCATTTTTTCTTACATAAACTATTTGTATAAAAACAGCGATAATATAAAGGTGTTTATTAACTAATTGTCGCAATGACCTTATCATATATACCTTTACTCAGCCATATTAATTTGTTAATGCCAACTAAAGAATAGTAGCCTATACTGCTTCTGAATATGCTTCCAAAAATATATATAATAATAAACAGTTCCTTCATAGGCATAACTTCTTTTACTGCTAAACTCATATAAAGTCCTACAAGCAAACCAAGAACGATTGAAATTAAAATTACATTTTTATCTTAGTGTATTTTACCAAATAGTATTGGCAGAAAATATCCTATTGGTAAAAATAGAATTGTTGCCCCCAGTGTGCCAAACATAAATATTTCAAAATAGTTGTCAGTTACTAAACCCGGTACGGGTATATGTGAACCTATTCTGAAAATAATTAAATAGATAATAACTCCTAATAATGCATTAGATATGCTTCTGTAACTTGAAAGACTGTCCGATAGTTTTTTCTTCAATTCTTTGGCATCACCAAAACTCTCTATTGCGGAATTTGTTGCTTCATCTTCGGACACCCCTTTTTCTATAAACTCTTTTCTCAACATTATTAGGTGGTCTTTAAACTCAGCAATCAGTTCATTCTTCTTTCTATTACTTATTTTCAAATCGCAAGTTATTGTATTGATAAATTCGTCAAACTTCTGCACAAAAATCCCTCCCTACACTTATTAATTAAATTAGTTAGTGCATTCCATTCCATTAATTTTCGGCAAGCTTTTTTGTTCCTTCCTCAGTTATACAGTAATATTTCCGCCTACCCCCAGTTTCTGAATCTCCCCAGGATGACTTAATAAGGTTCCTTTTTTCAAGTCTTTGTAAAGCAGGATATAAAGTACCCTCACTCATACAATAATGATTATCGCTACCTTCTTTTAGTTTCTTTGCAATTTCATACCCATACATTTGCTTTTTCTCAATAAGTGAAAGTAGCAATATGTTTATACTCCCTTTCATTAGCTTTTTATCCAAATCTATCACCAACCTCCAATATTATCGAATTTATTGTGCAATAAATTACATCGTAATACAAGGTATTTTTAAAACAAAAATTCTACAAATTGAATACATAATTGTTTTCTTTCAAATAATACTTTGGTGGTAAATATAAATAATACTTTACTATAAAAGCTAACAAACTAAAAATTATGAAAGGAAGTGATGCCCACATGTCAACTAATAAGCAATCCAATAGACTAATCCATGAGAAGTCCCCTTACCTTCTGCAGCATGCCCACAACCCTGTAAACTGGTTTCCTTGGAGTGATGAAGCCTTTGAGGCAGCTAAGTCAGAAGATAAGCCTATCTTCCTATCCATCGGCTACTCGACCTGTCATTGGTGTCAATCCAATTACTGTAACCATTAAGGATGCCTTATATCTCAACACTTTGAACCTTTCTATTTATAACCTAAAATAAGAAGATTCGATATTATGGAGCTGTAAAGGCTCTTTTTTTATGCAATTAAAAACGAATGATTTTTGTTATGTGTAGATAATAGTGTTGCTAATATTATCAAAGAATCATTCTAATCATGGATTAATGATTTTGCTACTAAGAAGATATGTAATGTTACTTCTTAATACTTAATAAGGCGGATAAATAGGTTTTCATTAATTGGACAAACCATTAACATAAAAGGATTTCAGCTGATATGATATCTGCATTTTTGAAGATGTGGGCAAATGTAGGTTATTAGTGGGTTTAAGAGTAGTTTATAAAAAAAGGATAAAAAATTGATAATTTTATGATCGGAAAATAATACTTATTTAAATTCAAAAAATAAAGGATTTTATGACACACATCCCTACATCTAAAATATCCTGAAACAATGCAGGGTTTTGTTTGTATAAAACATGTCTATTTTTATATAAAATTAGTGACTTAAATTATAACAACTGTAGTATCTAATTGGGAAATATGGAATACTACTGGTTTTTCTTCTGGGCTCCAGAGATTTTTTGCGTTATGATGATGTGACCAAATTATAGTATAAAGGTGGCGGTGATGGTATATGAGAGAAACAACTTTAAGGCAGCTTATTTTTGAAGCTGTCAAAGTATCATTAAAACAAGATGGTTTAACAAGAACGGAGCTGCATGAACTTACGGACTATATCCTTGATAATAGTATTTTAGATCTATCTGCAGAAAAAGTCTGTTTGACAGATGGAAACTATTTTGGCGTCGGAGAGCATAACAAAGACAGGGTTTTCACCCTGCCACGATTTATAACTTTTGAATTTATAAGACCGCATGCCTTTGACATCATAAATTATGATAAAAGCAAGACTTGGCGATTACGTTCCCACGAAACCTTTGAAGAACTTGAGAACTTTTTAACCTATTCAAAGCAAGATCAACCTGTAGTTTTTATTGACGGTAACCATACAGAATATACTTTAGAGGGTACAGAATCTTGGGGTTACGAAGTAAAATGGATCGGTTGTGATGCTGTATATATTGCTACATATGTATTTAATAATAAAGAAGAAAAAGAACTTCTTAACAGCAAGCTACAACTACAGGTGAAATTGATAGAACTTGTGGAACAAGGGGCAGAAGGAATTCAAGCCTATAATGTAATCCAAGGCGAAAACATGCCATTCAAGGTACAGGGGATTTTGTATAACTCAAACCAGTTTGATGATGATCAAAAAGGGTTGGTTTGGGTTACCAAGAACGAGGATGAATGTGAAGATCCTTTTTAATAGATTTTATAATTTGATATATATGCCAAACAAAAGGCACTACTTTTAATGTTGTGCCTTTTGTTTATTGCTTATAAAGGAGTTCCATTTGACCAATCGATAGGGATAAAATTATCATTATCTAAATCATTGGCATTAGCCTCTTCTATATCACTCCATAATGTTCGCTTTAATGAAGTTAATTCGTTCTGAACATTTTGCAATAAAATGAGGTCATTACTAATTGTACGTATTGCAGGTGGCTGGCCCATAGATTGAAGGGTTTGTGGGCTACCAAGAATTAATTTTTCATATTCCTGCCTAATATCTTCAACAGAATTTGAAGAATTTAATGCTTCTTCAAATTTATCAAATTTTTTATCATCAAGCAAGTATATAGTGTCCTCTTCATGGAGCTGTAGAAATTTACTAATAGCTGTAAGAGGATCGTTATACTTGTCACCAGTATATCTTATTAGAAGTTCTAAAGCATTTATCACTAATGGTAAATTGATTTCTTTTCTCTGCTTAAAAGCTCTTAATATCGTAAAGGTATCAGAGCTTAACCCTGTTTCTTGGAAGATTGCTTGTGCCTCAGCTTTAGGCTCAACAACATCATCTTTAACTAAAAAATCGACACTCACTCCTAAACCTACGGACAACTTAGCAAGAGCATCCATCCCTGCAGCTGTTCCATTAATATATGAATTAATCTGCTGTTTAGGTACTCCTGTTCGTCTTTCTATTTCAGCTTGGCTTAATTTGGGTATGCCTAAATTTTCATAGTCCCCATTGCAAATTCCGTCTAATTTACGCGAAAGAGCTGTTCTATCATATTTGCCCATGCTGGATATCCTCCTTATATATAGTATTTTAGATAATTATCTCATATCAATTGTAATTTATCAAGGATTATTTATTATAATAGTAATTAATAAATGACACGTTATTAAATAATATGGGCATTTAAAATATTTGTAATTACTTCATGTAAATTCTTTTGAAGTGGTTGACGATGGGATTTCGATATGCGATACTAAGCTCAAGTAATCAATAAATTACAAAACATTATTAGTGTAATTAGTAAGTTACAAACTTATATAAGTGAAAATATTTCTGCTTTAAAAAGTAGTTTACATAGATAAATCAAAAATCAAAGAATCAGAGGTGAATTATGAAGTATATTACATTTATAGTAACAGAAGCAAACGCAAGGGTAATGGGGTATAAAGGGATCGCAGATTTAGTAAGAGTAGCTCTGCCAGTTAATCTGGACAAATTATCATTAGCCGCAAATAAGCTTGCACAAGCAGTATCTACATTAGAAAAACGAGACGATTTAAGCAAGGTGTATGTTGCTGGACCAACTCAAAGAGAAGTATACATACAAGAAGGAAGATTGAAGGAATTACAACGCTTTGAGAGGTTTTATGGTAGTGAATACTTTGATAGTCCAACGGTTATTGTGTGGGGTTGGGATTGCTTAAGAAGGAAAGAAACCCCCGAAGAGTACTTTGAACGTCATGCTAAAATGATTGAAAAAGCAAATGGATATCAAATTATTAACTAAGTTAGAGGAATAAAAATAATAAAATATTTGGAGGTATAAAATATGGCTAAAACTTTGGAAACAAGGATCGGACAATCGATTAGCTCTCACTCACTCGAAACTATATCAAGAGAAAATCAATTTGAATCACAAACAAATAGTCAAATAGGCTACCAGGAAGATGTAATTGGTATGGTTGAAAGGGTTATGTTAGAAATTGAAATTGATCTTATAAGAAATAGATTGAAAAAGGGCAAAGAATTTGCAGCAAAGGCAAGGCAGAAAAAAGGATAAATTTAAATATAACCAACCAAAAGAAGAATGGAAAGTAATTGTTAATGCTTTCTCGCAGATTGTTTCTGAAGAAGAATTCAATAGGTTCAAGAAATATTAAAGTGCAAAAGCAAATATATTAATTAATGAGTATAGAAAAGCGCTAACAGCAGCTGATAAAAAGTGCTTTGTAAACATATAAGAAGAAAGGAAAACAGATATGAATATTGCAGATGAAATAGGTATTACAGTACTTAATGATCCAAGATTTGCGGTACTGGCATACGAAGGATATGAAGTGCTTGTAGAATATCGACGGGACAAATTCGATGAAAATAAAGTAGAATTAATGCTTTGGTTAAGAAAAAAAGGCTATGGAATTATGAACCTTATGTTTGGGGTTAGTGAAGTAATCAACATTGAAGACCAAGATGAAATTATTTCTGTTGTAGGGCATTTGCTGAGAAGCAATATAGAAGAATATGTAGATGACTATGAAGAAGATTATGGAGATTAAGTAAACCGCAGTTGAAATATCGTATGGACATAAATAAACACAGTAAGGGGTAAATACAGCAGTTAAAAACAAATGTGAAAAATCAAATATAAGAAAATTGTGGAGGAATAAAAGCTATGGCAAATACAATGAAAACAAAGATCAGACTACCTATAAGCTCTCATATACTTGAAGCTATTAGAAAACAGTTTCAGGATGCATTCGTAGAAGAAACTGGTGTATACACAATAACAAGAGGATTTGAACTACATCATCTATTAATAAAACTTTCAAAAGAGTATGGCGAGGAGCTAATCGCTGAACATTCATCGAGTGCGGACTATTATTCTAAGCAATATATACAGCAGTATAAGGACGGTAAAAGTAAAACAATTGAAACTAAAACAGGTTATGTTATTTCTTATGAAGATAAATGCAGATATTATATGACAGAATCAGTTTACAGTCAGCTAAGTAATTTGTTAGATGAATATTCAGAGTTTGATAAGATTAGATTCTTGTTTTATCTTCATGAGCGCTATAGATTTACTGTCAGCAAAGCTGGAAATATTGCATATGTAGAGGTTGAAGATTTACATGATGATTTAACTCTTGCAAATGAATGCTTATATATTAATAAATCGTTGTCGGCTAAAAGAATTGTTGACAAAAGGCTGATTCCTGCACTTAATTTCGGTGCAATAGGTCAAAGCCCAAGAAATTTACAAGATGATTTAACTCTTATAAATAAATGCTTATATATTAATAAATCATTACCAGTTAAAAGAGTTGTTGATAAGAGGTTGATTCCTGCACTAAATTTGGGAGCAATAGGTCAGAATCCAAAAAAGTTGCAATATAACAAGGCAAGATAATATTAGGGGGAAATCAATATGTTTGTAGATGTAAGGGGTAAATTAGTAGAAAGCAAAGTTATAACAATAGAGCCAATAGGGTTAGCTATGAAAAATTATATCATTGAGATGTTTAGATCAGGTGCGCCAGTGAGTGAAACACAAGTTCTGGAGTTAAGGGAAAGAATATTAGATATGGAATTAGAAGTCAAGGATGGTAGGTTTGTCGAAGATGAAGATATCCTTTCGTTTGCAAGGAAAATTGAGATTGAGCTTGGACATGAAAGTAATATATTGTCGGAGATCATTCAAGCTATTTTCCTCCTCAGTGAAGGCTCCGATCATAATAAATTGGTGGCTTTAGAGCAAATGAAAAGCACGGTAGACATGACTTTGATTGAAGTTCTGAAATTTAGGCAAAAAAGAAACAAAGGCAATTCAAATGTTAATTACATATAAGGGAACTAATAATAAAGTTGGATTTGCCGACGAAGATTTATTGAATAATAAAGATGCTTTGCTGACGCAGCTTGCTAAATCAAATGCTCGCCTGAAAGAGATAAAGTCCAATTATGATAAAGAAAGCGAACTAAACGAGAAACTGGTGGCAATGAGACGTGAGCTTTACAAACGAGAGAAAACTGAAGAACTTAAACTTGCCAATGATAGTAAGCTTCTCTGCAAAAAGGATCAGATTGAATTATACTTTTCTCAGGATAAAAGTTATGAAGAGATTGCTCTGCTCACAGAAGCAACACCTGATTACATCTATAAAGTTATATGCAATTATAGAAAGAAAAATAAAATCAAAATTGAGAAATCAACGCAGTCTGAATTAGAAGAAACAATAAAGCTGGGATATCAATCCCGCATGAGTATAGAAGAAATTGCAAATCTTGCAAAAGTAAGTAGACAGTACGTGTATAAAATCCTGAAAAAGCACAATATGCCTTACCCTACAAGGAAAAGAAATTAGGGTAAGGCGTGTTTACAAAAATAAAAGTAAGGTCTGTTTACAATATAGAAACTTTCATATGATAAAAAAGAAGCCTTTTAGCCCAAAATTCGAGAAATACTATACATGTCAACAGTTTCAAGCCATTTTCCCATTCAAAATCAGTAATTCACCAGAAAAAGTTTTTATGTTTATTTCAATCATTAAGAATATATAGGTATATCAATGCAATACCAAATTGGAATAGACAGATATAAAAAATTGATACTGCAGTTGAGTAAGTATTGGACATAAAAAATATAATAAAAAAAGAAAGAGTATAGAAGAAAGCGAGCAAAAATTTTTGGAGGCTGACAAGTGAAGAAATTCGAGTTCGGAGGTTAATACAAGGTGGAAGTTTAATGTAGCAGGTATAGATAGTATAAAAATAGGCAAACAAGGACTTGAATAAAATAAAGTACAATAAGCAGAGCGTAAAATCTCAGCAGATAGGTATTTGAATAGAAGCAGAAACGATAATTATAGTCGTTTCTGCTTTTTAATATTAATAGTATGATAAATAATACCAAAAGTATTGGAATCTGATTTATAATATGATATAATAATATATTGCTAAGAAAATTAAATATTTGAGGTGAGGATAAATGGCATTTTCTTATGACAGGCTTTGGAAATTACTTATTGATAAAAAAATGAATAGGGTTGCTTTACGTGATGCCATAGGTATTGCTCCAACCACACTTGCTAAGCTTTCCAAAGATCAAAATGTTTCTATGGATGTGCTTGAAAAGATATGCAAAGAATTAGACTGCGATATAAGTGATATCGTGGAATACAAGAAAGACTTGGAGGAAAAGTAGCAATGGGACGATCTACAGTACATTATACAGACAACAAAACAAACAACAGCTTAAAAAAATTACATAAATTATTAAGACCTGCTGGTACTCCAGTACAAAGAGTAGAATACATTATTGAGTTATTATTGTTAAGAATATTTGAGGTTAAGTTAAGACGTGATGGTGAATTTGCCGTATTGCGTCAATTATTTATGGGTGCTGAGGAACAAAAAAGATTATTTACATATATGAAAACAATAGATAGCACATCAATAACTTCTGTGTTAAATTCAATTCATTTCCCCTTTTATGGTAATATTGTAACTGAAGTTGGTAAGAAAATTAAAAGTACAGAGCTTTCACCAAAAGTTATGGATGAGCTTGTGTTGATACAGAGTGTTTTTTCAAATTCCAACTTTACTAACAATGTAATTGGTGGAAACCTGCAGGAAGTAATAGCAGAGGTTTCAAGCATCGATGAAGCTATGCTTGTTAAAACTGATCTATTGGGAGATGCTATCGAATCTGCACTTTCTGAAACAGGCGGTACAAAGGATATAGGACTATATAGAACTCCTGACCACATAAGACAATTTATGGTTGGGTTAATTGAGCCTACAATAAACGATTTAATAATGGACCCTGCTTGTGGTACGGGTGGATTTTTATTTGATAGCTATGAGTATACTTTAGCACGTTGTGACGGTGAGGATGCAGAGTATCCAGGTGAAAAAGCTCATCCTGCATTAAGAAAATGGTTTAAGGGTCATTTTTCTAATTTAGAGGAAGATTATCCAAATGATATGCAGTCACAGAATTTCTACAGACATGGTGTGTTTGGTGTAGAATACTTGGGTATGATTAAAAAAATGGCAGCAGTAAACTTATATATTCGTGGGCTAAATCCAAGGAACATAGAACAAGGCGATTCATTGAATAAATTCGGAACAAGCATAATGCCTAATAGTAAAACAGTTATACTTGCTAACCCGCCTTTTGGAGCAGAAACAGATCAAACTTCATATCCCAATGTATGGGAAGATTTTAGTACAGAAAAAGAAACTACTATATTATTTGTAAAATTAATGCTTGATAGTTTACAAGTTGGTGGCAGATGTGCGGTAATCGTTTCAGAGGGTTTTTTAACATGGGATCAAACAAGTGCAAAAACATTACGTGAAAAGTTATTATTAGAAGCTAATTTAAAAGCTGTAATTGGATTACCACAAGGGGTGTTTGTGAGCAAGAGCGGTGTTGGCCCTAAAACTTCTATATTACTATTTGAAAAAGGTGGTCCAACAACTCAAACTTGGTTCTATCAAGTGCAAGATGATGGCTATACAATGGGTACTAATAGAAAGCCCAAACCTAATTCACAACTTGTAGATGCGTTGGAAATATATCATACCTATATTAAACAGGGACTTACTCCACCAGAGAAGAAAAATTCATTTGTTATTGACGCAAGTTGGATAAAATCATTAGACCCAAGAATCAAGAAAAGAATTCGTCAAGAAGTTGAAGAAACAAATGGTATTAAACAGCAGAATGAAATTGAAAAGAAGACTCCTGCACTTTTTAGAAAGGTTGAATCAAAACAAATTTCAGAAAAGGAAATGAAATTTGAATTAAAGCAAGCTGAAGACTTATGGGAGGGCAAGACAGAAGCAGAGATAGAACAAAAGGTCAGTAAATCCTATTCGTTTTCATATAATCCATCAACGTATCATTCTACATTGACTGATACACAGTTAAAAGAGTGGCGAAAACTTATTGGTGAAAAGGAACCTGAAGACATTGATACGTTGGATAAAAGATATATGGAATTATATACATCAGAATTAGATGATGCTTTTGCTGTGCTGTCCAAATTCAACTTATCAAGTGCCATAGAGGCAGATATTGCAAGAGAATATGTATCCAATTATGTTTCAAAGGAAGCTTTGGAACATTACCCTAAACTAAAAAAGACAGATGCTATTTTTAAGATGGGAGCAAAATATCCCATGGTAAAATTAGCTCCTTACTTAATTGAAAATACCGAAAAGGTAAAGCCTAATAAGTTACCAGATGTAAGGTGGCGTACATTAGGAGTATCCAATGAAGTTGGGGTATTTCTTAACTCTGATTTGTCACCAGAAGACACAAATCAGAGTTACTATAAGGTAAAGAAAAATGAATTTTGTTATAATCCATACAGGGTAAATGTAGGTTCTATTGGACTTAATAAATTTGACTATGAAAATCAAATTATAAGTGGTGCTTATGTTGTTTTTGGCACCAGGGAAAATGAACTTTTGCCAGAGTACCTTGAGTTACTTATAAAACATAAGCAGTTCAACGATTATGTTTCAACTAAAGCTAACGTAGGCAACGGAGTAAGGATGAACTTCTCATATGAGGATGTGGGCAATTGGGAAATTCCTTTGCCTAACATAGACAAACAGAATGAAATTATTACTGCTATATCAAATAACGTAAGATTGATAGAATCATTTGTAGTAATTGAAAAAAACCTTAAGGTTAATTTAGATATCGATGAAAGTTGGAAAATTGAAGTTCTTGAAAACATTTGTATGAATTTTGATAATAAGAGAGTACCTATATCTGCAATGGACAGGTTAAAGGGAAAAATACCATATTACGGAGCTTCTGGTGTTGTTGATTATATTGATAAATGGATTTTTGATGAAGACCTACTACTTGTTTCTGAAGATGGTGCTAATTTGAAATCAAGAACATATCCAATAGCATTTTCAGTAAGTGGGAAATGTTGGGTTAATAATCATTGCCATGTTTTAAAATTTAAAGATTCTAATTTGCAGACATTTGTTGAATTCTACCTTAACTCAATTAACTTAGAAAAATATTTGACAGGTGCTACTCAACCAAAATTGAATCAAGCGCAATTAAATAAAATACAAATTCCAATACCAGATCAAAGTGAGTTGAAAAGAATTGAATTAGAAATTAAAAATGTTAAAGAATACCTTAATAATACTACTGTAATTAAAAAACAGCTGATAGATAAATGCAAGATTATTATTAATGAGATTTGGGGTGAGGAGGAATAGTTATGGCTGATATAAATGGCAATGAAGCAAGCGTTGTTGATATAAAAGTTATCAAGCAACTTGAAAAATTGGGGTTTGTATTAAATGATACTTTGCTTTATCAGCACTCATACAGTATTCCTGTTCATTTACAAGCTGATATAGGGAAAAAATATATTACACCTGATATTACCTTGATTGATGCTTATTCTAAAGAAGTTATTGCAATTATTGAAAACAAATTAAGTGATGAGAAAAAAGCATTAGGTCAATTGCTTATCGGAAGGCAAATATTGAAACCAAGATTTTTATATGCTGTATCAGAAGATAGGATGCTGTTTTTAGATACTACATGGCAGGGCTTAGAAGATGAGTTTAAACCTGTTAATGAATTCATGTCATATGATGATATGAATGATAAAATTAACCAAGAAAAAGCAATGCGTTTAGCAAAACCTATTGAGATTGATACAACTATTGCAGGTGGTTATGATCCTAATATTAACAAGGAAAGATATTATCAACTTGACTGTATTAACACCTTAATAGAGAAGTTCAAAGATGGTAAGCAAAAGATGCTTGTTCATATGGCAACTGGATTGGGCAAAACCAGAACAATGGTGGCTTTCACAAAGGCTATGCTTGATAGTTCATTTTGTAAGAGGGTTTTATTTATAGTTGATAGAAGATTATTAGCAAAACAGGCATTAGAAGATGGCTATGCTCTAATTTCCCCAAAATACTATAATGCAGATTGGATTAAGACCTCAAATTATAAATTAAAGACCAATATTCCTATTCATATTGTTGTTATTGATACTTTGGAAATTCTATTTCATAAAATCCCAAGTAATTTCTATGATTTGATTATTGTTGATGAATGCCATCGATCAATATCAGTAAACAGAAAATTAGTATTGGACCACTTTCACTGCCCCAAAATTGGCTTAACAGCTACACCCAGAATTGCAGTTGGAAAGAAAGATAAAGAAATTGCACCAGAAGATTTAGAAATAGCAGATACATATACGCTATTTGGTTGCGAAACGAAAGAGCCAGACTATCAATTTGACTTGGCAAGGGGTATTGATGAAGGATTTTTGGCCCCATATGATGTTCTTGAAATAAAAACTCACTTAACAAAAGAAGCTGAAGATGAGGGAATACTATTTGAGTACGTATTAGACCCTACTTCAAGAGAAAGAATTGAGTTACCGCAGGAACAAAAAGTTAAGTTAGAACAACTTGAAAAGAAGTATCTTTCGGAAGAACGTTGCACTCGTATTGCAGAAGAAATCAAGAAAAACACTCAGTTTGGAGAAAAGCTTATTTTGTTCTGCGCAAGTCAAAATCATAGTATTATGATGGCAAAGGCAATAAATAAATTATTCAATGATGGTTCAGACAATGGGTTAAAGTATGCACATACTGTTATTTCTAATAGTTCAGAGTCCAATGAATTTATTAAAAATCAGTTCAAAAAACCATTCCAAAAACCTTATGTAGTTACATCCGTAGATATTATGAGTACTGGTGTTGACATTCCATGTGTAAGATATATAGGGTTTGCGGCATTAACTGATTCTATCGGTAAGTACGTTCAAATGGTTGGGCGAGGAGCAAGATTAGATACAAAGGTTAGCGGTAAGTATAGCTTTAGAATATTAGATTTTGTTGGGCTGTGTAAAAAAATGGATGACGATGGCAAGGGTACTAAAAAGCCTAATGAAGTAGTAGTATCAGGTCCAAGTGGACATATAAGCACAGGCTCATCTGGTGGAAAAGTTGAGGGTGAATACTTTATTATTGAAAATTCAGATCCCAGTCAAATGATAGAGCGTGTATTCATTCATGGAGAAGACTACAAAGTAGTTGATAATATTCCTATTGAAAAAGCCAGAGAGATATTTGAACAACAGGTAAATAGTACAGACGATGATGTCATTAATTCTATAAAAGAAAAAGTAGTTAAAGAAACAGATTATCAACCAACAGATGAGGAAGTAACATATATTGATGAGTGGGTAAAAAAACCAGATATTTATCTTGATGAAACACAGCTTCAAAAAATATATGATTTTCCACAAGGTTCTGTTTGGGACTTTTTACTTCAGGCTTTTGGAGTTAAAAAAATACCTACTTTAAGAGATAGAATATCTTATGGTTATGATAGCTATATAAAAACTTATAATTTTGATTCCATACAGCAAAAGCAGTTAAGTAAGTTTAAAAAGATATTTATTGCAAATGCAGAAAATCGTACAGGGTTTTCAGCAGATAGTATATTTTCAAATAGGGTATATGAGAAGAAGATTGGTACGCGTAAAGAAAATGATGAAATATTTAATGGTAAATTTGATGTAGTTTTCAATGAAATTAAACATAGTTTAAACCTACCAACAGACTGGCAGTAATGGCGGTGAATGAATGTTATCTGAGAGAATAGCTGTTCCGTTTATAGATAAAACTATCATTGATATTAGTTATGCCAGAAAAATATTAAATGCTTTTGATACATCCCTTGCTTCTTCTATGAAGCCAGTACCTATTGATGGAATTATAGCAAGTAAAGGACTTATTATTAAAACAGGGACCATAACAAAAGATAAGAGTATTCATGGGATGTTGGTCTTTGGTAGCAGCGATGTTGTTTTATGGGATGAAGAAAATCAAAAAAATCACACAATATTTTGTAATGGGAAAACAATATATATTGATGAGTTACTATTAGAACACACATTGAAAAATCGTTATCGTTTTACCTTGGCTCATGAATATGCTCATTGGGTATTACATAGAAAAATTGTTAAGAAGCTTGCAAAAGAAAAGAGATTGCTACCATATCTGACTTGTAAAGAAAGAAATATTAATGTTGAGCTAATTGATCAAATAGAAGCCTCCTGTGAATGGCAGGCTAATTATTTGGCGGGTGCAATATTAATGCCGTATCTACCTTTAAAGTATTATTGTCAAGAAAATAGATTTAATATTTTGGATACAGAATATTTATCTGAGCAAGTCAAGCTGTTATCTTGCAAGTTTTCAGTATCAGTCAAAGCAATGTATGTAAGATTGAGACAGCTTGGATATATAGCTAATATAGAAGATTTAGAGAGGAGTTAATTTTGTAAGCCGCCAAGATATCAAAATGATATTGGACATTTACGTATGATTAATGATTAGTAAGTGTTATTTGTTATATTTTACTGGATTGAGGTGGTTTGTGGATAACCTGATTATAAATTTGTGCAATAAGAAAAAGATAGGGTTTATAGTAATGTCTATTATTATATTTTTCTTGTCAGTAATGATGGTATCTTATATAGATGCAAAAAGCATAGCCATAAAATCCTTACAAATAGCAACCATACATGATGAGGAAAGCTTTAAGCAGGTAAAGAATGAGATATATGATATAGTTACACCTGAAGTCCAGCGGAGTCTTTTTGATAAAGAGTTTTCTGCTGATAAAAATTATCCGATCATAACATACAAGGTCAATAAGATCCGTGGAAACATTATTGGAGTTAATCATTATGAGTTCATTGTAAACTGGACCTCTAATGGGTATTTGACTATAGACTCCATTATTACCGTTAAAGATGGCATTGTATATGATTCAAAGAGAATAGATTTATAACTACCTGAAAATTAAATAAAGATATTGCTTCAAAATCCCGTACGGTCAATGCGGGATTTTTTCATGTCTACTTTCAATAACTATATTGTTTATAAAAATTAATTTAACTAATGGAACTACAAAATGGACAAAAAAGAATAATTTTGGACAAAGAATTATTCAGACACTGCAGTAAGAACTATATTGATTGAAACAAGAAATCCCAAATTAATTCAAGGAGGTTTTCAAATGAAAGATAAATTTAATGATCCATTCGTAGTTCCAGCATCATCGCTTGTATCTATACCTGTTACAGAAACCATTGCTAAGCTTTTACAGGCTATGTTTAGCACTAAAATAGGTTCGCTGGAACTGGAGATTGACGAAGATGGAGTAGATGGCCCACAGCTTATTGTATCCTGCTATCTATCCAATGTAGAGAATAATAAGTGGAATGGCTTAACGCAAATGTATACTGTCAAACAGCTCAATGATTATAACAAGCTGAGACAACTTGTTTACCAGATAATTGATGATTACTACGCGTTGGAAGATGAGCAGATTGTTGATAAGCAGATGTTAAAGGAAATGGATGAAGAATGGGAATTGGATTGGGAAGAAGATGAAGATGCAGAGTTTTAATCCAAGCAATTTACTCTACCCTATTATCAAATACTATAAGGAGGACCGCATTATGATTTGTGATATAGCAGTAACTTTCAAGGTTCCAAAGCATACCTATACCGTACTTAATCAGATTAATACTCAAAATGGTGAAGTGGGCATCGCATTAAACGATGACGGAACGATAACCTTATCCGCACAGATGCTGGATTTCACTAACTCAGAGTATGATTGGCCCGAAAATGAGTAATTAGGTTTTGGGAACTTCAAAACCTTAAGAATTAAAGGACTATCAAAATGATAATTTTGAAAGCTTTCCCACAATACATTGTTTATTTTTTTTACTCATAACTACCTTTGTAGCTCTATGATTTTAAAAAAGAAGATATACGTTTCTATTGTGGGAAAGCCGAAGTCCATGTTATTAAAATAAATAGAGATATTGAAATTACTATTATCTCATGAGATTGTGGGAAAGGAGGACAACAAATAATGGATTTAGCGTATTTTATTGAAAATACAACAGATGAATACATAGATAACACCGCGCTTTTTAAGATTATAAATGATTTGGAAATTGATGATGAATTTGTCTACTCCGACACAGCAGGTTACAGGGATGATCTTGAAAAGCTTTTAGATGATTTGGATAACACTCTTATAGAAGCGAGTAGCAAGAGGCTTGTAATTCGTTCCGTAGTTGATATATCTGATACAGCAAAGGGTCTTCTCGGTTTTCTCTCCAATCTGCAAGACAAAGGTATTATATTGTGTAGCATATCCGAACCTTATTTATCAGGTGAAAATTACTTTACAATGTTAAGCGGGTTTATTCAAGTCACAAATTTCTATTCAGAAAAACATAGAAAACAAGGATATGAGCTCGCAAAAGAAAGAGGCTCTATTGGCAGAAAAGCAAAGACAGAAGAAACAGCTAAAGCAATCCGCTTGTATAAAACGGGAGCTTTTACCACGGCAGAGATTGAGCAACTTTCAGGGGTTTCATCCTCTACCCTTTATAGAGCATTGAAAGAAATTGACAAGCAGGAATAAATACATATCATCACTTGTTCGTTAAATTATACAAATTTCTACTATTGAGATATATCAGGGGTTTTATTTTTCAGCATTAAATGATAGATCATAAAAGTTTAATATACGAACTAAAATCAAGAATTTAATGTACTACTTCAGGAAAATCATTGACCAAGGGGTGAAAATATAAGATGGCAAATAAACGTACACGCGCTGTAAGTGAACCAGAATTTTTTCTTCTTTTAGATACAATAAATAATGGGTTTATAACTAAAGATGGTAAAAGAGTACACAAAAATCCTCAGATCTGCATGATCGCTACGCTACAAGGTAATTTGGGTCTTCGCATATCGGATTGTATCAATTTAAAGCTATCAGATATTGTACAAGAAGCAGGTAGACATAGATTAAATATTATTGAAAATAAAACTGGCAAAAAGAGAGAGTTTACTATTCCAGAGGAGGTTTATAACTATATATTGAGATATATGCTTGAAATGGGTATAAAACCAAATCAGAGATTATTCAGTATAGGAGTTAGGGCAGTACAAAAGCACCTTAAAATAACTGCAGATTATTTAGGATTAGAGGGTATTGGGACGCATTCCCTAAGAAAATTCTTCTGCACCCAGATTTATAATAACAACCAGTTCAATATTGAATTATGCAGGGTGCTGATGCAACATAGTAGTAATTTAGTGACCCAACGCTACATTGGTTTACAACCTCGGCTTGTAGAACAAGCACTTCAAAATCATGTGAAACTTCCCAACTAATCTGAACAGTATTATTAAGAGCATTCCTTTGTGTTATGAGCTTGTCTAACACCAAGGGCTGCTTTTTTTATTTATAAAAAGGACATAAATGAAAAAGTAGATAGCAGTTGAACTATAAATGCGAACTGTTTTTATAACAGATGAAAGTAATCAATGCAAACGAAAATTTAGGAGGGTTTGCATTGAAAAAAAATAAAGAAAACGTTGACAAAACTACTAACGGGACGGTAACATCTCCAGGTAAAATTGAGGTTACAGAAGTAAATATGCCCAGTTCACAAGCAATTAAAAATTTCAGTATTAAATTAATTGAAATCAAAGAAAAGCTACATAGTGAGGTGAAAGTAAGTGCATAAGGAAATAATAATTGAAGATGTAGCTATATACCTAAGAAAATCAAGGGGTGAAACTGAAAAAGACCTTGACAAGCATAGTGATGCACTTATAGAAATATGCAATGATAAGGGATGGAAATACGAGACATATAAAGAATTAGTATCAGGTGATACCATTGAAATGCGACCCGTAATACAGGCTTTACTTGAAGATCTGGAAGACGATCTGTATGATGCTGTTATGGTTATAGACCAAGATAGGCTCTCAAGAGGCGGTACTGCTGATTCTGAATTAATCAAAGAAACCTTAGTAAATAGCAAAACATATCTGATAGAGAGTAGTAAAGTATTTGATTTATCTACTGAACAGGATGAGTTTGTCTATGATATAAAAAGCTTTCTTGCAAGGCAGGAATACAAATTAATTAAAAAAAGATTAAGAAGAGGTAAAATACAGGGCGCAAAAAAAGGTTTATGGACAAATGGGACACCACCACTTCCCTATGTATATAACAAAGAGGAGAAAATCTTAGAAGTGGATGAAGAAAAGCTTGTTATATATAGAGAGATTATTGATTCTGTAGTTAAGTATAAAAAGCCTACAAATCAAATTGCTTATGAATTAAATAGAAAAGGTATGAAAACAAATGGTAACAGGGGTAGCCAGTTATGGTCAAGTAAAACAGTAAGGGATACGCTCTTAGATTTAACACATCTTGAGCATAAAGATGATAAGAAAAAAGGTCATATAGTAATCAGTAAGACAAAAGGTAACGGGCACAAGAAGAAACCAGCGAAAGCTCCTAACTGTGAGAAAATAGATAAAAGTGAGTGGAAAAAATACAAAGGGTTGCACAAAGCATTAAAGACCAAAAAAGAACATGACAAAATTGAGGTGTTTTTGGGTAGAAAAACAAAAGCTCCAAGAAAAACAACAGCAAAGCAAATATATCCTTTAACCGAGTTGCTAAGGTGTAGCATTTGTGGTCATTTTCTTGGATTTACTGAAAGGTCGGACAGAAATGGTTTGCTGTCAGTAAAGAAATGTTGGTACGTAGATCCTTACGGTAAGAAATGTTCTAATCGAAGTGCTCCTATGAATCCAGTAATAAAAGAGATAAATAAGGCTATTCAAAAACATATTAAAGATATAGAGGAAGAAATAGAACAAATAGATTTAGAAAAATTAAATTCTATTTATGAAAAAATTCAAATAATAAATAAGAAAATCAAAAGCAAAGAGGAAGAGATAAATAGACATGTTGAAGCATTCGGTGCTGGTGCTTATACAATTGACTTTTATACTAAACTTTTATCAAGGTTAAATGGAGAAAAGAAAGCTCTTTCCGAAGATGTTAGACTTCTTGAAATAGAATATAAATGTATGCAGGAGCAAAGTAGCACAGAAAGGGTAAATATCCTTAAAGAATTTGTTGATTTGATAGAAAACCCTGATCTAACTTGGGAAGACCAAAACCAGCTGTATAAAACCATAATCGACCATGTAGACTACACCAAAATGAATGACGATATAATGATTGCCATAACATATAAGTAAGAAAATTAAGGATATTGACTTTTTGGTAATATCCTTGATTTTTGGGGTATACTAAAATGAAATACGTTATGAAGGAAGGTGATAAAATGACTAACAATAATGTTGTACCCAATAGATTGATAAACGAGAAATCGCCGTATCTATTACAGCACGCTCACAACCCAGTTGATTGGTTCCCATGGGGCCAAGAAGCATTTGACAAAGCGAAGCTTGAAGATAAGCCGATATTTCTTTCTATTGGGTACTCATAGCGTTGGTTATAGAAACCAACTTGCCATTGGTGTCACGTTATGGAACGTGAATCCTTTGAGGACAAAGAAGTTGCAGAAATACTGAATCGTAATTTTGTTTCGATAAAAGTAGACCGGGAAGAACGTCCCGATATAGACCACATTTATATGGGCGTGTGTCAGGCATTAATCGGACATGGAGGCTGGCCGCTTACAATCCTGATGACTCCCGACAGAAAACCATTTTTTGCAGGAACATATTTTCCCAAAAATGACCAAATGGGAATGCATGGCTTGATAAGCATTCTCAATAGCGTGTATGATGCTTGGGTTAACAAAAAGGATGCACTTATTCACTCAAGCAACCAGATTCTAAATGCTATAACCGATTCGGTCAAAGCAGAGGAAACTGAAACCGGGGAGGATTTATCTGAAGAAACAATAAATGATGCCTTTTCCGAGTTCAAATATGACTTTGATAATTTTTATGGCGGATTCGGAAGTGCACCAAAATTTCCTACACCCCATAACCTCTTTTTCCTTCTAAGATACTGGTATAAAACGAAGGAAGAATATGCACTTACCATGGTGGAAAAAACTTTGGAGGCAATGCACAGAGGCGGAATATATGATCATATAGGCTTTGGTTTTAGCCGGTATTCAACCGACAGAAAATGGCTTGTACCCCATTTTGAAAAAATGCTCTACGACAATGCACTCCTGTCCATTGCATATCTTGAGACCTATCATGCAACAGGGAACAAAGAGTATGCCGATATTGCCAAACAAATTTTTACGTATGTTATAAGGGATATGACATCGGATGAAGGAGGATTTTTCTCTGCTGAGGACGCAGATTCTGAAGGAGAAGAAGGAAAATTCTATATATGGTCTCCTGAAGAAATCAAAAAGGTATTGGGAGAAGATGAAGGCGAAATTTACTGCAAATATTATGATATTACCGAAAAAGGCAATTTTGAAGGGCTTAATATTTCCAACCTTATAAAGGGCAAAATACCGGATGAAGAAAAAGCTTCTATAGAAAACTTGCGAAAAAAGCTTTTTGATTACAGAAAAAAAAGGATTCATCCCTATAAAGACGACAAAATTCTTACTTCGTGGAACGGACTTATGATTGCAGCTATGGCATTAGGGGGCAGAATCCTTGGAAACGACAGTTACATTGCGGTAGCAGAAAAAGCTGCAAACTTCATACTGTCAAAACTGGTGCGGGATGATGGAAGACTTCTTGCCCGTTACAGGGATGGTGAAGCGGCATACCCTGCATATGCAGACGACTACGCATTTATGATCTGGGGGCTTTTGGAGCTTTATGAAACAACATACAAGCCGCAATATCTGAAAAAGGCAGTAAAACTCAATGATGAACTCCTTAAACTATTCTGGGACAATGAAAACGGAGGGCTTTTCATGTACGGAAGTGACAGTGAACAGCTTATAGCACGTCCTAAAGAAATTTATGACGGAGCCACACCTTCCGGCAATTCGGTTTCAACATTGAATTTTATAAGGCTCGCCCGCCTTACAGGACAGAATAAACTTGAAGAAAAAGCGCACCAGCAGTTTAAATTGTTTGGAAAAAATATTCAAAGCATGGCCAGAGGACATGCTTTTTTATTGACGGCACTTCTATTCTCTCAGTCCAAAACGAAAGAAGTTGTATTGGTAGGAACAGATTACAGTAATACTGAAGGTATGGTCGATATAATAAGGCAAAGTTTCCAGCCCTTTACTCTTTCCATGTTCTATTCCGACCAACACAAGGAGCTAAAAGAGCTTGCACCATTTATCGAAAACTATAAGCCTATTGGAGGAAAAACAACTGCCTATATCTGTGAGAATTTCTCCTGTCAGGCTCCTATTACGGACAGCACAAAATTTAAAGATGCAATATCAAACTGAAACTTATGTGAAAAAACACATCAAAGGGCGCATATGCTGATTAAATCTCACTAATGCGCCTGCCTCCCACTTTTATGAAATTCTCAACTTTGATTACTTGGGTTCCCTTTGCTATATCCTCATTTCCTCATTTGTTTTTATGGTATTTAATTTATTTGTATGATATAATCCCTTAGAAATAGTTACATTAAAACGGGAGTTGAAGTATGTGACAAAGTATTTTTACGACATCCACTGCCATGCTATGAATATGAGCCATCCGAATTTTTTGGCAATTGCCAAGCGTTTTGAAAATTCACTGTTTTCGGATATTGATTCGTTCCTAAAAAAAAACAAGCTGAAAACATTTCTGGGAATGAACTTTCTGCTACTTCAATTCATGCTTTTTAAGAAATTTAATTTTGATAATATAAATGTACTGCTCCAAAAAACAGACACCGCAAATTATGTAGATAGGATAAAAAATCTTATGGCATCAGTAGAAAACGAAGTGGGTAACCTTTTTCTAATGATGGAGGAATGCCTGTGGGAACATGTTATGATAAACGGAAAAATAGTAATTGGCAACAAGAGTTATGATAAAGTAATACTGACTCCGTTAATTATAGATTTTGGAGTTAAAACCGCTTTTTACAGAAATGTCCATTATAACAGAAAGCCTGTGGCAAAACCTGTTATTGAGCAAACAATTGACCTTTTTAACGGAATAAGCAAGTATAACACTCAATCGCCTCACAAGATATTTGAAATCTATCCCTTCATGGGTATAAATACTATAAACTACACTATAAACGAAATAGATGGCATGCTAAATAAACACTTTGGCAACTATATGGGAACACATGAATCCTTCCGTTCAAATATGAGTGTTTTCAGTGGGGATGTCAAAAGTTCCGGAAGCAATATCTATTCCGGAATAAAGCTATATCCCCTTTTGGGTTTTGATCCATGGCCCCATAATACTCAAGAAAAGGAAAAGGTTATGCTTCTCTATGATTTCTGTCAATCCAAGCAAATCCCCATAACATCACACATAAGCGATGTGGGCTTTTGCATAATAGACGAACAGAATATGGAAACACTGACATCCCCTTTGAAGTGGAAAAAAGTTTTAAACCGATATCCCTCATTGAAGCTAAATCTTGCCCATTTTGGCAAAAAGGGAAAGTCCACCGAATGGCAAAACGAGATAATCAATCTTATAAAAACTTATGATAATGTATATACCGATATTTCATACAGAGGTTTTGATGACAGCTTTTACAAGGATTTAAAGAACATCGTTAAAGGACTCGGAAATAAAAAAAATATAACAAAGCTAAAAGATAGGATTCTGTTCGGTTCAGACTTTATGATAAACCTCTTAGAAACAGACTCATACTGCAAATATTATGACCTGTTTATTTCTACCAAACACTTTAGTGAGAATGATAAAAACCTCATGTGCTCATTGAATCCTCAATCGTTTCTGTTCAGCCAATCTCCCCGTAAAAGATTACAGCTAGCTTGAGCTGAATCGGTTATGGGGCACTAATGTTTTTAACATTACAAATTTACAGTCTCTCATACTGTTAAAAACGTGCTTTCTCTGTTTGTGCCCCATAGAAACTTTTTAGAATACCCAAATTATTGCAGCAACTTGTTCTTATATGCAAAACCAGCTAATTGATTTCTATCGCTAAAACCAAGTTTCCCAAGAATACCCGATATGACATTTTTCGTCCTTCCTACGCTGAGGCATAGTTCCATTGCTATTTCCCTGTTACTCATGCCTTTTGCAACCATCCTGATAATTTGAATATCCCTTTCTTTAAGTTCAGGCTCCAAATCACTTACAATTTTTTCGTTTTCTGCATGTGTGTTTATGTGTCTCATAACCGAGTCAAAAGGACTTTTGCTAAAAATACCGAATCCTTTTGAGGTATTTCTTACAGCCTGAATAAGCTCTTGTGGTGTTATCTCCTTTAATACATAACCATCTGCGCCGCTCTTTAAAGCTTCATAAACATTTTGATCATCTTCGAAAGTAGTAAGAATCAAAACCTTTATTTCCGGATAATGTTCTTTTATAAGACGCGTCCCTTCTATACCGTCACAGACAGGCATATTAATGTCCATCAAAACAAGATCAACTTCCTCGCTTTTACACATCTCAAAAGCTTCACTACCGTTTTCTGCAGAACCTATGACACTAATTTCGGAATCATTTTCAATTATGTTTTTAAGACTCTCGCACAAAAGCTTCTGGTCATCTGCTATCAATACCTTTATCATAACCTCCCCCCATTCCAATAAAAAGCAGTATCCATCCCCTAAAAAGTATAATATCATAATTTGTAATATTAAATCTACAAAAGAAATTAAATCTTATCTACTCAACTTTCCCACAGTATTTATGGCCTCTTTGCCACTAACGTAGCATTGCTCACTGCGGTCAAAAAGTAAACTTTTTGACCTTAACTTGTGAGCAACCAGAGAGCCTCAAAATACTATAAGCGGGAAAGTTGAGTTATCTATCTGAACTGACACTTAGCACTCTAAAGGAAGCATAATCTCCGTTATAAAACCACAGTCGCTGTCGGTGCTAAAACAAACACTGCCGTTAAGCTCCTTAATCCGCTCTTCAATACCGGTGATCCCGAATCCTCTTTTAATGGTTTT
Source organism: uncultured Oscillospiraceae bacterium (assembly GCA_964409165.1). Lineage (GTDB taxonomy): Bacteria > Bacillota > Clostridia > Acetivibrionales > Acetivibrionaceae > CAYPCH01. The sequence goes on from CAYPCH010000018.1 coordinate 28,375, forward strand.
ACAGCCTGTACCATCATCCGTAATAACCAATTTCATCTTCTTGTCCATAAACTTCAACTCTATTAATATATTTTTAGCCTTTCCGTGTCTTACGGAATTAGTCATGGTTTCCTGGCAGACTTTAAACAGGGTATATGAGTATGCAGGATTGCGGTAATCGTAAATCCCCTCAACCTTCAACTCAATATTTACATCTGGCATTTTGAAGTCTTCAATGAGCTTCTTTAAAGCTGTTATAAACTTGCTTACTTCAAGTTTTTCAGGTACAAGCCCGTAAATTGATCTTTTTAATTCCTTCATTCCTTCCCTTGCTGTACTTATTGCATCATTCAACTTTTCCAAAGCTTTTTCAGGATTGCTTTCCACTTCCATTCTACTTACCTCAAGAAGCTTTATCAATAGCACCATGGTGTGCCCAAGCGTATCATGCACATCTACTGCAAAACGGTTCCTCTCTTTGGTTACTGTTAATTCCTCAACGGTCTCTGCATACTTTTTCAGCTTTTCTATCATCTCGTTCAGTTCAGTATTTTTTTCACTTAATTCATCTGCAAGGTTTTTATATTTGAGGTTTAATACTTCAAGCTGTTCCGTCCTTTTTGCCACTCTTTGCTCTAAGGTATTGTTCCATAATTTGATTTCATCCCTTGATTTTTCAATTTCCATAGAGTACAGTTTCATCTTTTTATACAACCTTGCATTCTGAACCGAAATTCCCGCCTGGCATGCAATCATATCCAATACCTTCAAGTCTTCTGAAGAGAAAAGTCCGCCAATAAGACTGTTATCAAGGTATATTACCCCTATCATTTCGCCCTTTGAAATGATAGGAGCACACATAACAGACCTTACTTTGTTTATTATTATACTTGACTCTATGTTAAAGTTTTCATCTGTAAGAGCATCTGAAACAGTTATAGGCAACTTCTCCATTTCAACCCTTTTTATAATGCTTCTGCCGCCTTTAAATTTGTCCTCATGAATTTCCTTCTTTGAAACATTTCTCACTACAAATGCCTCAAGCTTCCCTCCTTCTTCTGGATACAGAAACAATGCTCCCCTTTGGGCTCCTACATGTTCTAAAACACAATCCATAATTTTCTCGAGAAGCTCATCAAGATCAAGTATTGAACTTAAGTATCTGCTGGCTGCCAGTATTGTAGAAAGCCTTCTTTCGGCATTAAGCCTTGTCATTGTGGTGGCTGAGTTCTGAGTTTCGTTTATGTCTTCGATATCAAAATATGATGCACACTTTTTAGAATATTCTGTTGCCTCCATTTCCTTGAACATGGTATACGCTGTTTTAATTGCATTCCTGCTCTTCTCCATGTCCCCTGCTGATTCATAAAGAACTCCAAGCTCAAAGTAGCCTTTAGCGACTTCATATTTTCTTTCCAGCTTTTTTGCATAGGATATGCTTAATGTCAGATACTTTCTTGCTTTTTCACTTTTTTTCGCAACAACATAATATTTCCCCATACACCTTAATGCCCCTGCATAATGATTGGGCCAGGCCTTTGTCTTCTTTAAAGCTGTCTTGCATAAAACATATAACCTTTTCAATCTTTCCTTCGATATACAGTTAAGTTGCTCATTTCCTTCTTTTTCTTCTTTTCTGATATACGCTTCAGTCAGATAGCAATACAAGTTAACCATATAATCCTTGATAAATGAGTTCCTTTCATTTATTTCCCTGGTTTCCTCCAAAATCTCCACAGCTTTACCAAAGTTGTTTCTTTCCAGTTCAAGGTATCCCATGCAAATGGATGTACAACAGTATAAATACTCATTTTTATACTCTATGCATATTTCCATCGCTTTTAAAATATGCTCTTGTGCAGCATTAAAATTGCCGTTTTCAATATAGCAATAAGAAACCTCTATGTAGCCTGATATTACACCATAAGTATTGTTCATTCTCCTGCTTAAGTCAATATATTTTTCATTCGCTTCGATACCTTTTCTGTATTGCGAAGTGTATCTGTGTGCATAGCCAAAACCATTATGCACAATTCCCAGCTCCCACATGTCACCGATTCTTGCAAACTTGTCCTTCGACTTTTCAAGACAATTTATACTGTCACGGTGCCTTCCCCACCAAGAGTAATTATACCCAAAAAACTGGTAGCATTGGGCACTCGCCCATTCTTCTCCTATTTCTTCACAAATTTCAACAGCTCTATAATGGTACTTTTCTGCTCGTCTAAAAAAAGGAACAGCCATTAGAGCCGAAGCATAACCGCTCATACTTCTTCCCATTTCCTTTGTTCCTGGAAGTCTTGTTTCAGAAATATTAAGCATTCTCATAATATTGCATAAAAGCTTGTCAATATCACTCAAAATGTACATCCAGTTAAGTGTCATGTATGCACTTATAATCTCCTTGTCTTCTTCTCTATGCTTACGCTTGATTTTTATTTTGTCAGTTCGGTAAAATATACTGTGAAAAAAGTGAATTACCATCTCACTTACAAGCCTTCTAATCCATTCCAGCTTTTTTGACGGAAGCTTCTCACCTAATAAGGCAAGACCTTTTGAAAGATTGTCTTCACACCCCTTCCAATCTCCTATCTTAAAATAGGCTATACCCATTTTTCTATAAGCCCTTGACTTCCCAAGAGCTCCATTAATAAAAGGAAGGATTTTCATAATAGTATCAATGGCTTCATTGTTCTTTCCAATTGTAAGGTAAACATCCACCAACTCTGAGCAACAGTCAATCCATTTTTGGTCAGTTCGGTCATTCCTTTTTTCCAACAGTCCTATGCCTATGGTGTAGTACTTAATGGCTTCTTCATTTGCATATGAAGCCATTGCCCTTTTTGCTGCGGGAATAACATACTCAAGCATTTTTTCTTCTTCCCAAGCTTCAACATAATGATGAACAAGTCTGAACAGCACATCATCATTATCCAAATTGTCTTTTGTATGTTCCTCAATAACCCCTGCGACTTCAAGGTGTATACTTTTTCTTCTGTCATAAGCAAGTTTGCGGTAAAATACTTCTCTAATCCTGTCATGGACAAATATTATTTTTCTTTTATCTTTTCCTCTTTCTATAAGCTGCACATCGATATAGAAATCAATAAGCTCAATAAACTCATTCATATCAATACCTGACAACTTGTGTAAAATATCTATTTCTACTTCTCTTCCTATAACAGCTGCCTTACATAATATGTCAACCTGCTCCTCTTTGAGATTATTAACTCTCCCCAGGATCACTTCCAACATAGTCTCTGATACCGGAATACTCTCAAGTATAGAAAAATCCAACTCCCAGTATCCCTTATTTCTAGTTACAGCACCTTTTTCTACCAATTCCCTCAATAGATTAATGGAGAACAGTGGATTGCCACGTGATTTGTTAAAAATAAAGCCGGTAAGCTCACCAGTTTTTTCGTCCTTTTCTCCGAGAAGACCTGCTACAAGTCTGTTCAGCTTTTCCTTATCAAGTGGGGACAGCTTTATTTCGCTTAGCGGGTAGCTATTATTGGTTGCTTCGGCTTTTATAGCTGAAATGCCGTGATCACTGTCGATTTCATTGTCCCTGTATGTACCAATTATCAGAATGTTCTCATTTCCCATTCTTCTGAGTATTTCTCCAAGCAGGGATAAGCTTCCGTCATCAGCCCAATGGAGGTCATCTAAAAAATAAACCATAACCCCTCTGTCGCCCGGAAGGTTCAGAAAGAATTCGGATAACATCATTAAAAGCCTCCTGTTTTCCCTCTCAGGCTCTAATGCTGTAATCTGTTTCGGGCTTCCAATATACTTTTCCATTGAAGGATTCAGATCAATGTATATCTTCCCAAAGTCTCCGCTGAGCTTCTTCAAACGGCTCACTTCCCGCTTAAAATTCTCTGGCTCCATCTTCTCAAGGTAGCTTATGTATTGGTCTGTTAATCCTCTGAACAACTGATAGGGCGTTTTGTTTTTTTGTTCTATGCATCGACCCTTTAGCAATATAGCGTTATTTTCATATAACAACTCCGATATCTCATCCATTAATGCAGATTTACCGACGCCCGCCTCTCCTTTAAGCAAAAGGACGCTTCCTCTTCCCTGCCTCGCCATATTAAAGTGATTAGTTATGATTTCGACTTCTTTTTCTCTTCCAATAACCCTTGTATTATACGTCAACTTTAGTCTTACATCGTTAGCACCCGGAATAAAGGTGTAATTGCCTTTTATTATCTCCTTCAAATCGAATAACAATCCTTTTGCAGTCTGGTATCTCAAATCTGGATCCTTTTGTATAAGCTTCATTACAACATCATTTAATGAAAAAGGAATGTTGTCTCTCACCTTGTACAAATCCGGCGGCTGAAATGCCACCTGCTGATGAAGCACTCTATTTACATCCTTACCTTTAAATGGGGGTTCTCCGGCAAGAAGGGTGTAAAACATTACTCCTAGGGAATAGAGATCGCTTCTCTCATCAATCTTTCTATTAAGAATGCCTGTCACCTCTGGAGACATATAACCAAAAGTTCCGACTACTTCATCCTCATTTTTTGTCCATCCCGGCTCCATAATATGAGAGACTCCAAAATCAAGCAGCTTGATATTTACTTTGCCTTTATCAGTCTCTAAAAAAACGTTTCCAGGTTTTAAATCCCTGTGGATAACAGACTTGCTATTTACATACACCAAAGCTTCAGTTAACTGCTTCATAATTTGCAGTATCTCATCCATATCAAAGCTACTTCCCCCACGTATATAATCATTGAGAGTCTCACCCTTGAGGTACTCTGTTACCAGATACGGCATATTTTCATACTCTCCCGCATCAAAAATCTTTATTATATTCGGATGACTCAGCTTCGATACAATATCTATCTCTCTTTTAAACCTTATTATATCTTCAACATGGCTGGCCGAAATGCTTTCCTTCATTACTTTTAAGGCAGCATAAGTGTTTCCGGTTATGTCTTTTACTTTGTATACAAAACTTGTACCGCCTTCTCCCAGACACTCAATTATCCTATATCTGTTATTAATAATTTTGCCAGTAATATTCATAGTTTCTCTCCCAGTATATGGTTGCCAATTCTACATGTTATGATATCACATATTTTCGTTTATGTGAACTGCAATAAATTAATGTAGAAAATAGAATATGTTTAATATATATTTTATAAGGATATATATATTAATGCAGAATTTAAAAGTACAGTTTTAGTTTATACAAATTTTGTTAATAGGGTGGTGCTGTTTATGAAAATTCTCGTTTTGTTTTATTCTGCATACGGACATATCTATAAAATGGCTCAGGCGGTAGCTGAAGGTGCTTCTCAAGTGGAAGGCTCAGAGGTAGTAATAAAAAAAGTACCCGAAACGTTGCCTGAAAGTATTCTGTCTAAGATAGGTGCTCTTGATGCACAAAAAACCTTTGAACATATTCCGGTATGTACAGTTGATGAGCTTTCTGAATATGATGCAATCATATTTGGTACTCCGACAAGATTTGGCAATATGACTTCTCAAATGCGTGCCTTTTTGGATGGAACTGGAGCTTTATGGGCAAAAGGAAGCCTTATCGGAAAAGTTGGAAGTGTATTTACAAGCTCAGCAACACAACACGGTGGTCAGGAATCAACTATATTAAGTTTTCACACTACGCTGTTGCATCATGGAATGATTATAGCTGGATTGCCTTATTCTTTCAGCGGTCAAACGGGGATTGAAGAAGTAAAAGGCGGCAGTCCTTACGGTGCTTCAACCATTGCAGGGGAAAACGGAGAAAGAACACCAAGTGAAGTTGAGCTTGAAGCTGCAAAATTTCAAGGAAAATATGTTGCTGAGATTGCAGGAAAATTAACTTTATAGCAATTTTATAACCATAGTAGACTAAAATTGAGTACCCATCGAAGGTACTCAATTTTACGTCTTTCAATTTCACTCATCCCTTATCCCTTTGTTTCCAAAACATGCTTATAACCTTCTCAATATTATTGTTCATTACCCTTTCATAAGGAAACCACTCTTTTGGAAACAACCTTTGATACCCCTGATTGGTAAACCTTTCATCAATAAGCAGAATGGCACCTTTATCCTTTTCAGACCTTATCACTCGTCCTGCTGCCTGCATTACCTTGTTCATACCGGGAAACATATATGAGTACTCAAAACCCATGGAGTTTTTCTTCTCAAAATAGTCTTTTATTATATCTCTTTCAGGACAAATTAGCGGAAGTCCTACACCTACTATTATAGCACCTATCAACCTATCATCCTTTAAATCAATTCCTTCGGAAAAAATCCCCCCTAGTACACAAAAACCTACCACACTTTCAGATGGGTCAGGTCTGAATTTCCTTAAGAACTCTTCACGTTCCTCTTCCTTCATCGAAACAGACTGAATATAAGTCGTTAAATATGGATACTTGTCCCTGAACTCTTCATAAACTATATTCATATAATGATAAGAGGGAAAAAACGCCATATAATTTCCCTTCTTGCCGTCAACCATTGATTTAATCAAATCAACTATATCGGTCTGGCTTCTCTCCCTATGGTGATACCTTGTCGATATTCTATCTGCAACCATTAAGCACCTGTTATCCTTGTCAAAAGGGGAATCGAGATACATAATATAATCCTCTTCAGCCCCTCCTAATATTTCCCGGAAATACCCCATCGGCATCAGTGTAGCTGAAAAAAACACTGCTGCTTTTCCTCTTTTTAAGGCCTCACTTAAAAGGTATGACGGATCAAGACAAAAGAGCTTTATTCTCACATCATCATCTGACTTTTCAATAAAAGTAACATACCTTTCATCATAAAACTCCGATATCTTCACATAAACAAGGGCTTCAAAATAAAGCATAAGAAGTTCTTCGTCTTGTGACTTGTTTTTACTCTTTACAAGGTACTCCTCACATTGGCTGATTAATTTTCTTAAAAGATAGTATATATCCGTTTGTTCTTCTTTTGTTACACAGAAGTTGTTATCATTGCAAAGCTTTTTCATATCAAGCATGAACTTGTTAAGCTTTCCAAGTGTCTTATATATTTTAGGCTCACGATCCTTAAAGTCCCTTTTCAACTTTAAAAAAGTTTTCTTGAAAAGCTGTGCCGAAAACATTTCACGTGATCTGTCAACCAGATTATGGGCTTCATCAATCAGAAAAGTGTAATCTCCACCATTCTCGGAAAAGAATCTTTTGAGAAATACCCTGGGGTCAAACACGTAATTATAATCACAAATTACTGCGTCGCCCCATATTGCAAGGTCTAAAGAAAATTCAAAAGGGCATATTTCATACCTTCTTGCATATTCTTCTATCACATCCCTTTTTAAGTCATCCTCTTTACATAAAATAGTTTTTATCGCATCATTTACCCTGTCAAAATGCCCTTTTGCATATTTGCAATCCTCCGGATTGCAGCTTGATTTTTCCCTGAAGCAAATCTTTTCCTTTGCAGTCAAGGTTACAGTCTTAAGTTTAAGACCGCACCCTCTCATTATTGTAAAAGCTTCCTCTGCAACACTTCTTGTAATGGTTTTGGCCGTAAGATAGAATACTTTGGATGTCAATCCCTCTCCTATTGCTTTCACTACAGGAAAAAGGGTTGAAATAGTCTTGCCTGTGCCGGTAGGAGCATTTACGAAAATCTTCTTCTCATTTTTTATTGTCTTGTAAACTGCAACTGCAAACTCTCTCTGTCCTTTTCTGTATTCGCTAAAAGGAAATTCCAGTTTACTTATTGAAATATCCCTGACATTCTTCCAATCATATTCCAGCCCAGCCCAAATATAATATTCTCTCAAAAGACTATTGAAAAAATCCGCAAGCTCAGAATTGCTGAAGGTTTTTATGAAATATTTGATCTCTTCAGTCTCAAGCTGGCAATAAGTAAGTCTTACATCAATAGAATTCAAATTCTCCCGGCATGCCAGAATATGAGCATAGCACTTTGCCTGAGCCCAATGAAGAGAATTATAATTTTCATCAATGTCCTCTAAATTCTTTGTGGTTGTTTTTATCTCATCAATGGTATAAAGACCATCCAAGCTGATAACCCCATCGGCTCGACCCTCAACAGTAATCACAAAATCGTCGTATTCCACAGTGTGTTTAAGCGTCACTTCAGGGGTGTACTCATCCTTCTGGGCTTTCTGGATTTTTCTGTGCAACCTGCTTCCTTCAGTAGCCCTGCTGCTTCCTGTAAATTCACTGTTAATATCACCGCTACGCAGTATAAATTCAACCAAGTTTCTGACTGAAATTTTTATCTCCATTTTTTTATCATCCATGGTATCCATCCTTTAATTTGGAGTGGTATAAAATCCCAGGCAAGTCAAGAACCGTCCCCACTTGCGCAAGTGGGGACGGTTCTTGACTTGCCTTATTCGTTTTCAATTAGATTCAACATTTTTACTGTTGCCTTAATAGCTGATGCAGTTTGATCCGAATCAAGTCCTCTTGTTTTGAACTCCTTGCCGTTCTTCCATGTTATAACAGTCTCAACCAGTGCACTTGTTCTTCCTCCCGGCGGAATAGTAACAATATAGTCGATTAGTGCCGGAAGTTTTTTATCCAGCCTGCCGTAGATTTTTCCCAAAGCCTTCATAAATGCATCATACTGTCCATATCCTGCGGCAGTATCCTCATAGTTCTTGCCGTTTATTTCTATACTCAGTGTTGCAACAGGACTTAATTCCCTTGCATGGCATATATAGTAGTTTTTAATCTTGATTTTCTCATCGTTTACCTTGCTTCCGAGTACATCCGATATAATATAGGGCAGATCCTCGGTTGTAACATTCTCCTTTTTATCTCCTAGTTCAACAATCCTCTTAGTAACTTTTGCGATAGAATCCTTATCCAGTTCAATGCCCAATTCCTCTAAATTTTTTAATATATTTGCCTTTCCGGATGCCTTTCCTAGAGCATATTTTCTTAATCGTCCAAATCGTTCAGGCATAAGCTTGTTAAAATAAAGGTTTGCCTTGTTGTCTCCGTCAGCATGCACCCCGCTGGTCTGAGTAAATACATGTTCGCCTATTATAGGTTTGTTTGCAGGAATCCTTACTCCAGAAAAAACTTCTACTATTTTGCTTATCTTGTTCAGCTTGGCCTCATCGACAGAAATCTCCACCCCACTCAAGTGGTCGCTCAAAACCCCTACCGTACTGGAAAGTGTAGCATTGCCAGTTCGCTCACCTAACCCGTTTATAGTAGTATGAACCCCTGAAACTCCTGCTTTTGCTGCCATCAATGTGTTGGCAACTGCAAGATCATAGTCATTATGTGCATGGAAATCAAATCTTGCTCCCGGATACTTCTTAGTCATTAAACTGCAATATTCATATGTTTCATCGGGAGTAAGCACTCCTAATGTATCAGGCAACATAATCCTTTCAACCTCAAGCTGAAGTAAAAAATCAACAAAATTGAAGACATACTCCGGAGAGTTCTTAATTCCGTTTGACCAGTCCTCCAAGTAAAGGTTCACCTTAAGGTCTTTATCCCTTGCATATGAAACTACGTTTTTAACATCCTCTATATGCTGCTCTGGACTCTTTTTCAACTGACATGTAACATGGCTGAGCGATCCTTTACACAGAAGATTAAGTACCTTCGCACCAGCTTCCGTAATCCAGTCGACAGATATTCTACCGTCTACAAAACCCAGCACTTCTACCCTATCAAGATAGTTTTTCTTCTTGCACCACTCGGTTATCATCTTTACTGATCCCATTTCACCTTTGGATACGCGTGCCGACGCAATCTCAATTCTATCTACTTTTACTTCTTCGAGCAGCATTCTTGCGATATTGTACTTCTCGCTCTCCTTAAAGGCAACCCCGGGTGTCTGTTCACCATCCCGCAAAGTAGTATCCATTACTTCAATCTTCATATTAAAAACCTCCAAATGTATTTATTGCATTAAGTCTTGGATATGAAACGCTTAAAATATAACTTTCACTACTATTTCACTACAAGCCTTATTTGATACCAGATACCAAATAAGCTCCGTGAAAAGTGGAAGTAATATTTCATACATTTTCCTATAAAAAAACTTCCGTCCCTATAACAGGACGAAAGATTACTTTTCGCTATACCACCTGATACGACATACAAACATATGCGTTCCCCTTAACGGCGGAAAACCGTCAGAACCTACTCTTCAAAAGATTTCGGTCTGAAACTCCAGAGTGATATTCAATATCCTTTTACTTGAATCGGGCTCCCACCATCCCCAAATCGCTGGCATCTTTGAAAGAATATCTACTGTCTCCATCATAGTCACTAAAATATAAAGTTATAGTAATTGTACGCTATTTCGCATCGTTTGTAAAGTGTTTTTGAATTTTAATTTTTCTCTGAAAATTGCAAGTTTAATATGTAACAATAGGCATAGGTTGCACATAACCGAAATTAAGTATATCAAAGTAAATTATATGGTCGCTTTGACCACTATATTAGCTTTACTGTGGGTGTTTTTATGTTAGGATGATACAAACGCTACCCTACCAGTACCAAAGAAAGTCAACGATTTGGTTTTAAAAAAAGTGGTCGTTAACAGCAACACAGCAACCAACACTATTAAATAAATAATTGCCATTGAAAAAGACTATAAGTAGATTTGTTTAATTTACACATTTCTACTTACAGTCTCACATAATACAGTTACTTACTTTACATACTTAAATATTGTAACTGAATATCTATCACCAAAACTAACAGATGTTATATCATTAAAAGGAATATCTATGGGCTTATTTTCCCATTTTCCAACTGGATCAAAACATAATAGCTTGAC
>CAYPCH010000019.1:0-38360 GCA_964409165.1 uncultured Oscillospiraceae bacterium
AAGGATGATTTTTATATATCCTTGAATAAGGATGGCTCATTTATTGCTGAAAATTACATTAAGCTTGAGGGAACCTATAGCGTTGATGCAACTGACGTAGTGTTTAATGTAACCAAAATGAATGGCGAAGAGTATAAAAGTATTGTTGCAGGGAAGCTTGAAGCAGATACATTGACGGGGCCTGACAGCCTCGAATATAAAAAAACAAATTAAGGTATTAGTGGAGTAAATATGAGTGCTTTGAGAGGTTTTATCAAAAAGAAAAATGGTTCGTTGACTTTAGAGGCGGCAATTTCATTACCTATATTCATGTGTGTGTTCCTGACCATAGTTTTTTTCATGAGAGTTGTATATATACATAACAATGTTCAACATGCTATAAACGGGGCAGCGAATGAGATGGCTACATATAGCTATCTATACTCCATATCGGGTCTCCGGGAATCAAATGATTCCATAACAGGTACCACTGATGAATATGCAAAAACATCGTCAGAGCATACATCAAAGATTCTTGAGTCGCTTGACGCTTTAGGGGCAAATATGGAGAAAGGAAAAGTTGTAGCAGGAGATTTGATACTAGGAGACACAGCCCAGGTTGACATACTGGAAAATTTATATGATGAGAGCAAAATATCTGTAGATGGTGTTAAAAATGTTTTTAATGAAGTAAAGAATGATCCTAAAAAAGAGTTTATAAGTATAGCCTCATTGTTTGCCAGTTCAGGATATGATAAACTAAAGACCGAATTGTCTGAACCGCTTACTAGGTTCTTTATGGGAAAGTATATCGACATGAACATACTTAACACCAAAGGTGGTCCGGGGGCATATATTGCAGTAGAGAGAGGAAAAGATCCTTTAGAAGCATTTGATTTTAACAACAGGATATTTGCTGATAATAAATCCATAGACATTGTTGTAAGTTACAAAATTAAAACAGCACTACCCATAAATATACTTCCTGAAATACATATGAAGCAGAGGACAACAGTAAGGGGATGGATGAATGGTGATGCATATGGTGCTGTTGCAACGGAAAAATCAAGTGAAGAAGAATCAACAGAAGAATCAATGTGGGACAAAGCTCCTTTTGTTTATGGAACTCAGATTACACAGGAAGAACTAAAAAGGTTTCCTGACAGATATCCTGAGTCCGGGAATGAATATGAAGTAAGAAGTATAAATCTGGACAGCAAATCATACGAAGACCTTAAGAAAGCAAAAAGCTCATTAAAGAGCAGCATTAATAAATTTTACGACAAGACTAAAGACGATAAAGATATTAGTTTAAGAAACTTTATAATAGTTATTCCTGAGGGAACCCTTACAGACGAAACAAAAACGATGCTGGAAGAACTGAAAAGAGAGGCGGTTGGTAAGAAACCTCCCGTAACGGTTATCTATAAAGAGGGGTATGGAAGGCAGACGGATAAACAGGCAGAAGCTTCAGATAAACAAGAAGAATTTTCAGACAAAGAACTTTCAGATAAAGAAAAGTAACGTATTAAAATACGAACCCCTATGAATTGCCAAGTATAAGTCAAATTGATTTTAATACTATTATAAAATGAAACGGTGGAATGTGTAGATGTATATAGTAATATTTCTTATTGGATTAACGGCAGCTATTATAATGAACATGGTCATGGACTTCAATAAATGGCCTTATACCGACAAAGTAAAGTGGTTTTTGGGGTATACATATAAAAAACTCCAATATATGATAATAATATTACTTATACCTCTTGTTTTTCTTTTGATATACTATAGGGCACAAACTAACCTAGAAGTTGTCAGGTACTGTATTTTGTTTCTATTCTTGACAGCTACTTCAATTAAAGATGTTAAGGAAAGAAAGATACCAAATTCTTTAATAATAGGTGGAATAGTTATGGGATTGATTGTTTCTGCCTTAAGTTTTGACTTTGGAAGAGTTATTGGCTCTGTAATTGCTTTTATTGTGTCGGGAATAGTTCTTTTATTGATTTCATTTATTACTAAAGGAGAACTGGGAATGGGTGATGTTAAGCTTGTGGCAGTCTGTAGCATTTATGCAGGGTTATTTCATATTATACCCGTAGTTCTTTATTCTCTGATACTGACTGCAGTTACAGGAGTTGTATTTTTAATATTTCAAAAAGCAAATATCAAGACCCAAATTCCGTTTGCGCCATTTTTAGCAATTGGTTTTGTGATAAATTTACTTCTTATGTAGAATCATTTTCGTGATTAATTTAATAGTATAGGAATTTGCATTTTGAAAGTTCGCCTGTAGGGCGCTAAGTTCATTTGGAAGGGTGTTTTTATGTGGATAAAATTAATGGAACTTTTTCTTCTTGTTTTAATTTCGGTCTACTATGACACAAAATATTCTAAAATTAAAAACTTTGTGGTTTATCCTGCTGTAGTGGTAGGGATTACAACCAATTTAATTTTATCAGGTATATACGGAGTCAAAGATTCCCTTTTTGGCACATTTGCACCCATAGCAATCCTGTTCATTTTTTATGCGGTAAGATTCTTAGGTGCGGGTGATGTTAAGCTATTCGGAGCAATTGGTGCAATAATGGGTCTAAAGTTTATTTTGTATTGTATTGCATACTCATTTCTATTTGGAGGCTTTATTGCAGTTATTATAATGGTTATAAGAAAAAATACTGTTGAGCGTTTTAAAAAGCTTTTCAACTATTTGAAAGCTTTGTTGATTTTCCAGAGGCTTGAGAAATATCAAGACTTTGATGAAAACAAGGCAGGACTTTTCCGTTTTTCCTATGCGATTCTTGGAGGAACTATAATTTCGGTAATTGACGGTTTAGTTTTCCGCATTTTAGTAGTTTTATGATTTTAGCAGGATGCACTTGAGCATAATTGCTAAAAATAAAATAAAGTCAGCAAAACAAACAGATTTCAGACAAACAGCCGAACAAACAACCTATATCAAGACACTTCCTATATAAGATCGTCAACATTGTTTTTATCAACTACATCGGTTCTTGTCCAGATGATATCGCTTTCAGGTGTTATATTACCTACAATATAATTGTAGATATAGATGATAGGATCATGACCTTGACCAAATGGATCCTGGCCGATTGCGGCATATATTATGCCTTCTTTTATATACTCGAATATCTCTTTATTAAAATCGAAGCATACAATTTTTGTTTTTCCGCCCCTGTCAAGCTCTTTTACGGCTCTTGCAGCACCACTAATTCCGCCACCTATGGTAAATATCCCATCAAGATCCGGGCACTGAATTAATGCACGTTTTGCAGTTTCATAGACCTTGTTATGGTCATCGCTAGTCTCGATTTCTGCAACAAGCTTTATTCCTCTTCTGGTTTTCAAACGCTCCTTTATTTTTTCGGTTCTTGCCTTATAAACAGACATATTGAGGCCACCCCTCAGAATTGCTACATTACCTGTTCCATTTAATGCCTTTATCATAAAGTCAGCAGCGAGAGTTGCCGCTTCATTTATGTTTGGTCCAAAGTAAGCTGTTTTTTTTGAAGGTACTGAAAAATCGCAATTAAAAATCATTACAGGTATGTTCTTGGTATGAGCAGTTTCTATCAGAGGAAGCAGATCTTCAGAAAAACCGGGAGCGACAATTCCATCACACCCTTTTTCCAGACAGTCTGAAAAGGCTTTAACAATACTATCCGATGTATGCTCAATAAATCCTTTGTATTCGACTTCTGCATTTTTCAAAGCAAGTTCCTTTTTGGCATACATTACGCCCTGCCTGACTCCTACCCAGAATTCATGGTCTAACGGGCTTAAAAATGCGATATTAAGTTTTTTCGAACTTACTGCATCTACCGGAAGAACAGCAGTTTTAAACCGTCTAACCAGTTTTTCAATTCCATATAACATATCTTTTAGTGACAGTATATTGGTGTTGATAACTTCGGTAACGGCAAGCTGTTCCTGTGTTACTGCAGCAACTTCCTGTGTTGCTAAAGAGATTTTATTGGAAGAATCCAAAAGATGCTGACCCTTTTCTTTAACTTCATGAGTATTGAGGGATATATCGCTTGCTTCTGAGTAAACCTTTTTCGTATCTGAACTTAATATGTCTGCGTTGTTTTTAATTCTAGAAAATGATTGTTTAATTAATGAAAACAGCTCCTTGCTCAAGTCATAGTTTTCAATACAGCTTGTAATACTACTTTTAACATTTTTACTACTGTGTGAAACATTATTTAAAAGTGTAGTTATTTTTGTAATGCTTTTTCTTGTTTCATCCGAAAGCTTATTCATTTCGGATGCCACGACAGAAAAACCTTTACCGCTTTCACCTGCACGAGCAGCTTCTATTGATGCATTAAACGCAAGCATTTTCAGCTGATCGGTTATACTTATTATCAATTCTCCCAATTGATATATTTCATCCAATTCCAAATCCAAATGATCAATAAAACCTGATGTGCTACTGAGGTTATCTGTTATAACGTTCATCTGCTGATAGTATTCGTCCAGATTATTATTACCTTCATGAGTGGATTCCACCACTGAGCTTACGAAGTTCTCCACATTAGCGAGACTGGTTTCAATTGAACTTACTTTTTTATCAACATTATAAATACTTTCCAAGGTGTTTTTTACAGTATTTAGCTGCTCTTGGGTTTTTTCCGCTACATTTCCCATACTTGCAGCAATTTGTTCGTTACCCTGTAGGCTATTATCAATGCTTTTGGATACTTTATCAATTGCATCGGAAATTACTACAATATTGGTCTTGGCTAGTTCCGTAAAGCTCAGAAGGTTGGATTTCATGTCATTAAATGCTATACACAAGGTTTCAAGACCCTTTGCCCTGCTTAGTAAAATATCACTTATGTTCAGCTGACCCCTTGAGAGTAAATGTGCATTATGATTTACCAGGTCAATTCCCTTAAAGAATTTTACAAGATAGAAGAGAAAGCACCCAGTTAGGATTAAAGCCAATAAACAACTGATGGTTTGAAATTTTCTATATATTTCGTTGTTAACTATCCAAAAGTCTGATGTAAATAGAAATAACAAAATTACAATAATGGAAACTGTAAGCGAAATAAGCATGGTTCTTGTTCGATTAACAGTACTCTTACCATGTTTTTTTGAAATCATATACGGCACCTTCCATTAATAATTTATTATATAAAACTTTTTATATCTCTCTTATATTGTAATCGGCAAAACTGACATAAAACCTTATAGAAAAGGTATCAAAACTGAGAAAATAGTTAATGGCAAAAGTTGACATTAAGGCGTTTTATGAAAATATATAATAATAGCATCGTGTCGCTATTATATAAAATAGGGGTGGCAAATACATGCCATGATTTATTGGGTATCGGCATTTCTAAAAATGCTGAAAATTCACTATGGTGTGTTCCCGTACCTAAGTATTCCGGAAATGTATACTGAAACTTTTTCCCAGTTAGTGTAATTTGTATATGAACCAAAGGAATAATCGTTTTCCTGATTAAAATTTGTCCAGTCCGTCTTGTTAAATCTTGTCTTTATATCCACACTACTACCCGGTTCAAGCGTCCCCGCTCCGTCGGAAAATCCGATTTCAAGGTAATAATCAGCTTTATCCTTGGCATCAGACAGTTTTACAAATCTGCCAGTTATGTTTTCATTGCCTGCAGAACTCCAATCACACCAGAATTGCTGTGATTTATCTCCGTCAATTGTGTAGTAGTATCTAATCTTCACATCCGAGAGTTCTATGATTGTATTTCCTGTATTGCTAAGTTTGAATGCCGAATTAATACTCTGCGTTGTTTTTAGTGAATTTTTGCTCATATTGCTCATATATTGTATATTTACTCTGTCTGCGCTTGAAGTACTTGTGTTAACGGGTGTTTTCTTTGGTGTAGCGGTAGGTTTTGGAGTAGATGTAGAAGTAGGTAAAGGTTTGACTGTAGGTTTTGGAGTAGATGTAGAAGTAGGTAAAGGTTTGACTGTAGGTTTTGGAGTAGATGTAGAAGTCGATGAAGGTTTGACTGTAGGCTTTGGAGTAGATGTAGAAGTCGATGAAGGTTTGACCGTAGGTTTTGGAGTAGATGTAGAAGCAGATGAAGGTTTGACTGTAGGTTTGGATGTAGATGTAGATGTAGGGGAAACGATAGCAACAGGTGCAGATGTAAATGTGGTTGCAGGTTCTGCAGACGGTGTAGAAACCGGAGAAGCATTAGCTTCAGTTGTGGGCACAACAGGAGAACCAACAGCAGATGCAACTGTAGGTAAAGGTTTTATATAAGGTACAACAGTTGGTTCTTGAGTATTAGATGATGTCGGGTTAACAGATAAAACAGGTATAACAGATGGAATTGCATTACCTTTATTCTCGGAAGACAATGCAATTATTGCAGGTTTTTTTATAATAAGAACCAAAAGTGCGGATAATACTATTGCAAATATAATAAAAAAGACAAAGATTTTCCTTTTCAGTTTAACATCATAAAATAATCTCATAATGATTCTATACAGCACTTTTCAAAACAGGTTCATGCGTGCTGAGTTTAACCCCCTTGTACGAAAATAGAACGTTTCACATAATATATTGTAATATTATTATTCAACTGATACAAAACATAGTACTATTATATAATAAAATATCTCATGAGCAATGTACATGTTGCAACGATATCCTACACGTTTATTATACTAATGATTTTGTACCTGCACAACAAGTTATTGATATTATGTTGAACAAGGTGATTTAAAGGGAAATTTGTAGCTTCACCCTCAGACCTCTATAAAGAGTATGCCGAGAAATGCTGATGAAACAATGGCAAAAATGGGATGAATTTTAAATTTCCAGAGTGCAATAAGAATAACTGAAAATATAACAAGGGCAGGTATATCTATTTGCAAGATACTAGAAGGGTCATTGAGTTTTCCTGTCAAAATGCCAACGAGTTTTTCAGCATTAAATGCTGATTTAATAATTGATGTTTTAGCCATGACGATAACGGCAGAGCCTATCATAGCTATAGTTATAGGTTTGATTGTCGTTAAAACCGATTGAACAAGATGGTTTTCTTTAAACTGTATAAAAAAATGAGCAATTAATACAATGAGAATGAATGATGGAAGTGATACCCCCAAAGTAGCCAATATTGAACCTGGAATGCCTTCTGTTTTGTACCCAACATAAGTTGCGATATTGACTGCAAGAGGACCGGGGGTTATTTGTGAAATAGCGACAATATCCCCAAATTCACTTGCAGTCATCCAGCCAAGAGACTCTATATCTTTTTGTATAGGGTCAATCATTGCATTTCCGCCTCCGAAACTGAAAGCACCTATCTTAAAAAAAGACCAGAATAAAAGAAATAAGGTCATATACTTTTCACCTTCCTTATAAAAATTATTGCGAGTTCTAGTATACCTCCAGCTATAATGGTTATAAAAGCATGTACGCTAAAAAGATTTATAGCAACAAAAGCTAGAATAGCCAGCACAACTGCTTTCTTATTTTTTATTGACGAGCGGGAAAGCTTTGCAACAGTTGTCAGAAGGAGAGCTGTAACGCCTGCTTTTGAACCTGCAAAGGCTTTTTTTATGAAAATATTGTCTTGTATCCCAAATAAAACTTTTGCTATTAAAATTATTATTATAAACGAAGGAAGTATAACCCCAAGTGCCGCGGCAAACGCTCCCCTCATTTTTGCCTTTTTGTATCCAATAAATATGGAAGAATTTATTGCGATTACTCCCGGAACTGATTGGACTATTGCAAATATGTCTGCTATATCTTCTTTTTCGACCCATTTTTTATTCTCAACAACTTCCCTTTCTATTAAAGGAAGCATGGCCAACCCACCGCCTATTGTGAATGCTCCTATTTTAAAAAAGGTTATGAATATTTCAAACAGCTCGCGAAAATGTTTATCCCTCATATAATTTTCCTTTTGAGATGCCTTTTAACATTGCAGGGCACCAGTATTATTTTGCTTGTTATTATAATAGCATAATAAATATACTTTAAAACGATTTTGAGAAATTTATCGATAAATTTTATTAATCATAAGACAAATTTTATTCTTTACCGTATTATATGTTAAAGAAAAATAAACGGACTTTTTTGATATTATATACCATAAAACTCTGGAGGAGGAAGCGATATGGGACGCAAAATAACCCGTTCAACACGTGATAAGGCTATAGCTGGTGTATGTGGTGGTTTAGCTGAATATTTTAATCTGGATCCAACAATAGTAAGGCTTGGATTTGTTATTGTAGCATTCTTTGGTGGCACCGGAATTATTGCATATATAATAGGCGCAATAGTTATACCGGAAGATGGAGAATATACTCCGCTAAGTGATTTTTATAAGGACAGTACTTTCGAAAGAGAGTATGACAAAGACAAGGATTTCAGCGAGATTATGGGAGATAAGATAAAGGAAGACCAGACAGATCCAGGCAGAAACAAGACTTTTATAGGAATATGTCTGATCCTTCTCGGAGGTATGCTTTTCATTAGGGAGTTTTTCAGTTGGATTGATTCCAAGGTGTTTTTTCCCATGATACTTATAGTAATAGGCGGGTTTATTATATTTAGAGGGAGGAAAAAGGTTTAGTGAAAAAGAATGGTATAGGTTTTGGAATTTTTCTTATAACTTTGGGTATTATATTTTTTCTAATACAATATGGAATTATTGACAAATCAATATTTTATTATATTGAAGAACATAAAAGTATAGTAATAGCATTGGTACTTATTGTGATAGGCATTAATATTGTTTTCAGGAAATATGCTTTTGCAAGAGCTGTAACATGGGTCGGTTTTTTAGCAGTGCTGATTATGCTAAGCCATAATTACCAGCAGAATGTACCTGCTGAGGATTATGGAGCAAAACCTAAGTTTGTGCACGAAAAAAGAATAAATACCGAAAAGGCAAAAATGAAACTTGTTTTTGCAGCTATATCTTTAAGGCTTGATTCAACGGCTTCAAATCTTTATGAGGGTACATCAGAAGGAATTGATGTAGTCCATGAAGTGGAATATAAAGATGATAACAAGACTGCTAAAATTACGTTCAAACAGAGAAGTCAGAGTTTAATGCGGGTTTTGGACAGTTTTATAAGCAGTGGAAAAGCCAATGTGGACAGAAAAGCTGAATTGTATTTGAATGACGATATTATTTGGAATATGGATTTATCTCTTGATGCTTTTGATTCGAGTTTGAATATGTCAGGTCTTAAGATTGAAGCTCTTAGCATTGAGGGAAATGCGGGCAATATTAATTTAATACTTGGAAATAAGCAGGATATTATGAAGGTCAACATAGAAGCAAATGCAGCGTCGGTTAAGATTTCGGTTCCCCAAAATACAGGTGTTAAGCTCAGTTTAGACGCAAGCCTAGGCTCAAACAGTTTCAAGAGAATAGAGATGATAAGGCGGGATGGGTATTATATTTCCCAGGGTTATGAAGAGGCAGAAAGTAAAATTGATATTAAAGCGGAGGTAAATGCAGGTACTTTGGAAATCATAGGTATTGAATAGCTTTGTCTTATATGCAAATACTAAACATTACAGTTACAGAAAGTCGAGTACCCATATTGAGCACGATTAAAACTTTATATCGTGTTTTAAAAGTGGGGGCTCGATTTTTTTTTGAACCAATCATCAGTCTACTGCGTCATTATTATGTAATCAGATATTGGAGGTGTGGAGGTGGAAAAAGATATGCTTATAGAAGCAGCAAAAAGAGGGGATAAGAAAGCTTTTGAGTCAATTGTCCAAAAATATCATAACGAGCTTTACTACACGGCCTTGGGGATAGTCCGCTCAGGCTGGGACGCCCTTGATATATGTCAGGATACTTTTTTAAAAGTGTTTTCATCTTTAGATACATTAAACGATACAAGCAAGTTTAGACCATGGATAAACAAAATTCTTGTAAACAGGTGTTATGATTATTTCAGATCGAACAAAAGGGTAACAGTTGTAGATTATATTGAGGAAAAAGGTTTTGTTGAAGAGGGAAAAGAAGAGAATATGGATCTTTTGAAAGCCTTGGCGTCATTAAAAGAGGATTCACGTATGGTTATTACTTTGAGATACTTTCAGGATTTGTCCATAAAAGATATAGCATCTATTGTAGGGTGTCCTGAAGGGACTGTCAAATCACGCTTGAGTAACGGACTTAAGGAATTGAGAAAAGGGATGAAATCAAGCAGAGAAGGAGAGGGAGTTATATGAACTGTGAAAGAGTTGTTCAATTGATTGAAGAGTATGTGATGAAAGAACTTGACGAAAATATACGCTTGGAGATTGATAGACATTTGGAGAAATGCGTATCATGCAGAAATGAATGCAGTGAGACAAAAGAAGTTATAGACAGCCTGCATGGTCTGAAAACATCAATTAAAATAAAGGAGGATATTATGAATAGGAGTAAGAGAAATATTATTAAAAAGGCGGAAGGAAACAAAAAATCGGTTGTAAGAAGTATTTGGGGACTTGCGGCAGGAGTATTTTTCATATTGTTTGTGCTTTCAAGTTCAGTTATTGTATTTCCGACTTTTGCTTCAAACTATGTACCTGAACTTCCTGTAGTAAAGCAGATTAAGGAGGTACAGGCGGAAAATAGTGCGGTAAAACAGGAAATGCAGGGTGTAAAGCAGGAAAATCAGAAAGTTAAAGAGGAGAATGAAATAATTAAAGAAGAGAATGAAAAGTTGAAGATGACACTAAAAGAGATAAGGGGAGAGGAAATTACCGAGATAACCACAAGTGATGGTATTCGAGCGACTGAAAATAATGAGATACAGGAACTGGTAATAGATTTTATAAAAGCGCAATATAGAGAAGATATAGAGGCTATAAAAGAAATGTGCACAGATGAGTACAGAAAGCAGGTAGAGAAAGACAGTTCTCATATTGTCGGTAATAAGAAGGGTAATGTTATATTCAGTACTATAACGAATGTAGCAAAAGAAGGGGAGCTGTACTTGGTATTTGTAAGAGTTAACGATGATGTTGATGATGATGCAGATTACCAATGGAATTTTGAACTCAAAAAAATTGACGGAAGATTTCTAGTGTCATTTGTAGGTCTGGACGCATGAAGCAGAGGGACGGTTCTGTTGCTTCCTTTATTCAATTATGCTTTCCTTCTGGTACTAATGTCCTAATACTAATTTCTACAAGCTTTAGGTCTTGCATGCCAAATTATTACTAGGAATTTTACTAAAAATGTCGTATAATATTAATATCGGATGTTATGAAATTAAAATCAGGAGGTGCTTCTTAATGATTATCAAGGATTTACTTGAAAAGAGTAAAAAGGCAAATAAGAAGGTTGCAAGGAAAAAAGCTGCAAAGAATGTTGCTGTTGGTGCGGGTGTCGGTGCAGCTGTAGGAGTGGCAGCCGGAGTACTATTGGCACCTAAATCTGGAAAGGAAACCAGGGAAGATTTGGCTAATAATGCTAAAAAGGCTGCTAATACGGTTTCTGAAAGTACTAAGAAGGCAGTGAATGTTGTATCAGAAGGAACAAAAAAAGCAGTTGAGACGGTTAAAGGTTCTGTTAGTGAAGCAAAGGAAAAAATATCGGCCTTAAAGGCAGATAAGGCAGATAAGGTAGAAGAGAAAAATGACGAGGATATTAAAGAGGAAAGCAGTACTGAAACTAAAAGCAAATCAAAAGTAAAAAAATAAGAGTTGATTTTGAGGGTAATTAGAAAAACAAATTGTCCTATATTGAATGCGATAAAGATTTTATATCGCATTTCAATTTCCTTAGGAAAGGTTGAAATATAACTTCTATTACAATTTTAACTTAACGCTTATTTTAAGCCAAATAGCGACTTGAAAAAAGTAGAAGTAAATTTTACTCACTCCTTAATGTAGCATCGCGAAAGTTAAATTTTTCAACGTAGAATAATTTTCGTGATTAATATAATTTAAGTGGTATAAATCCCCACAATGTACAATTTGTTTTTTTGTTATTCTTTTCAACAAAAGGGAATGTATAATCTGAAAAATATTATTTTTCCTTAACAAATTAAGAATCACTTCTTGAGATTAGTTTTTACTTATGCAAGCGATAAAAAATTCTGGGGGTGTAGTATGTACATAAGCTATGATGTCTTAAATTTTTTTATATACCTTTTAGGGGCGTTGGCTTTGATTGTAGCATTTTTTGCGGCGATTATCATTATAATAACTTTTATCAATATTAACAAGCTGGTAAAAAGAGTGGACAAGCTTGTTAAGAATAATGATGATAGCATAAATAAAACTGTCAAAGTACTTCCAGAGGTTGTCAATAATGTTAATGATGTTTCTCTTGGACTTAAGAAAGGAATTGACAAGGCAACCGGAACAATTGAAGTCATAGAGGATTCGCTTTGTGAAACGGTAACGGCTGTAAGTGCGGGAACGGAAGGCTTTTTTGATTTTATAAGTATAGCTGGAGAAGTGGTTAAAGCAGTATTAAAAATTTTTCCTTTAGGAAAGAAAAAGTAATATAAAAAGGAGAGTGCTAAACTCTCCTTTAATTGTTGAGCTCACCATTTGTTGCCGAAATTATTATTTCTGCCGTATCCTTTATTTGAACCACTGTTAAAGCCGTGGTTTTTTCTCTGTTGTTTTCTCGATTGCCTGCAAGTCGGGCACCTTTGAGGTTCGTTTTCGAATCCTTTTTCCTGATAGAATGCTTGCTCACCTTCAGAAAAGATAAAGTCCGCATTACAGTCTTTACAAGTTAAAGTTTTGTCTGCCATGAATAAAATCCTCCTTAATAGATTGGATTTAACTTATTCGAGACATATTCCTCCACACATTCCAATAATTAAGGAGAACATGGACCCGGAACTTAATTAAATCGCTTTTTCTATATTATAACATATAGTATGTATTTAATCAATATATATTATTTATGTAATAAAATAGAAGCGGAAGTTAATGATAGTAGTTGCAACCCATACACACAATGGTTGATTACAGTAATTGGCAAAGCGTGACAATATAGCTAAGTAATATTTCTGATATTTCTTAGCTATATTGAATACGATAAAGAATTTGTATCGCACTTTATTTTCCTTAGAAAAGGTAAAAATAACTTCCACTATTATTTTTACTTAACGCTTATTTGAAGCCAAATAGCAACGTGAAAAAAGTGAAAGTAATTTTTCGCTCATCCCTTAATGCAAAATCACAAAAATTATTTTTTTAATGTAGAATTATTTTCATATCATTATTTGCCTTATATAACATACTATGTAATAAGCAAAAATAGGGGAGGTATATGATGACTTCTATTGTAAGAAATGTATATTCATACAACAGAAAGAAAGCAGTTGAGTATGCTCACAGATGGGCATTTGGAAGAAATCCGGCATGTTTTGATTTTGAAAACTTAGGTGGTGACTGTACCAATTTTGCTTCCCAGGTGATTTATGCAGGAAGTGGAATAATGAATTTTACCCCTACCTATGGATGGTATTATATAGACTCCTATAAAAGAACTCCTTCGTGGACTGGAGTAAACTTTTTGTATAATTTTCTGACAGGCAATAATGGTCCTGGACCATTTGCCGAGGAAGTTGATATAAAAGATATCAAAGCCGGGGATATAATACAGCTGTCGTTTAGTGGAGCACCCCATTATAATCATTCCCCGGTCGTTGTTGAGACGGGTAAACCAGTGAACATTGGCAACATACTTATTGCAGCACATACATATGACAGAGATTATTATCCAGTTACAAATTATAACTGGATAGATATAAGGTTTATACATATTTTAGGAGTAAGAGCGGGTAGCATATAGGAAAAATATTGTACGGTAATGGGCAAAGCAATCATAGCCTCAAAACACTATAAGTGGGAAAGTTAAGTAATTAATTTTTTGATTCACATATGCTACATTCGAAGTTATTTATAATAAAATCAACGTTAAGAAGGTATGTTTTTTTGCCTTCAACTTCAGCCAAGCCGGTGAAATAATTGCTATCGTATTGTGATATGCAGTCTGGAGAGGTATTTATACTTTCATCACTAATTAATGCTATTTGATTAACAGTGTCAACGATGAAACCGAAATTCATAGAATCTAAACTTATAAGAAGTATTTTTATTTCCTCTATGCCAGTGTTTTTGGAATAGAGATTTAATTTTTCCTTTAAGTTGAAAAGTGTAAAAACTTTACCCCTTAAATTGATAAGACCTTCTATATACTTTGGAGTATTCGGGACTTTAAATATTTCCTGGGGATTGATAATTTCCAAAACCAGACTGATTTCAACTCCAAAGAACTCATTGTCCAATTGGAATATAACATATTGTTTTGACATAGACACCCTCCGGAATCATTACTATAAAAATATAGGCAACATGATAAGAATACAGTTATTAAGGCTTAAATTGGAGAATCCTTTGTGCAATTTACAAGTCATGTGAACTTATAGAAGTGATAACGGGTAAGTTTTTTATGAAGTAATTAATATAAGAGTAATTACTAATACTATTATACCAGCTTTTAAGGAATCAGGCAACGGAAAATTGTTAACTGTTGCTTGCGTATTTGTTGTGTAACTATTGATATTATATGATTTACAGCTTGAATCCTTATATTCATTTATGTATAATTTACATGTCTATGAAAATGTTAAGCTTAAATGCTTAAAACAATAAATTAAAATGGAGTGATATGCATATGATAAATACAATAGATGGAGGAGTAACTGCTCCAAAGGGTTTCAAAGCTTCAGGTGTAGCTTGTGGATTGAAAAATAACGGTAAAAAGGATTTGTCGATAGTCTGTTCTGACGATATTGCAGTAGCAGCAGGGGTATTTACCACTAATCTGGTTAAAGGACATTCTCTGCAATTAACAATGAAGCATATTGGAAGCGGTTATGCCAAAGGGGTTGTGATTAACAGTGGAAATGCGAATGCATGCGTAGGAGAACAGGGACAAAAGGATGCTGAAGATATGGCTCGGCTTGCAGCCCAACTCCTTAATTGCGAAGCAGGGGATATTCTGGTGGGGTCTACAGGTGTTATAGGAGTACCTTTGAATATGCCAAAACTCCGCGGAGGCATAAGAACAGCAGTTTCTTCTTTATCTCCCGAGGGAGGATATGATGCCTGTGAAGCAATAATGACTACAGACCTTATTGAGAAAGAAATTGCCGTAGATATAGAAATACAAGGCGAGAGGGTTCGTATAGGGGGCATGGCAAAAGGTTCGGGAATGATACATCCAAATATGGCTACAATGATAGGAATAATAACTACAGATATTAATATTTCCCGGGGACTGCTCAATAAAGCGTTTAAAGAAGTAGTCGGACATACATTTAACAGGGTTTCTGTTGATGGTGATACAAGTGTCTGTGACATGGTTATAGTTCTTGCCAACGGCGAGGCTGACAATGCCGGAATAGTCAAAGAGGATATAGAATACAAAACCTTCAAGGAAGCACTTGAATTTGTATGTATAAATCTATCCCGTATGATTGCAAAGGATGGAGAGGGTGCAACAAAGCTTATTGAAGTGATAGCCGAAAATGCAATGCATGATGAAGATGCATATAAAGTAGTAAGTGCAATAGCAAAATCACCGCTTGTTAAAACTGCTATTTTTGGCGAAGATGCAAACTGGGGGCGTATTATTACAGCAGCGGGTTACTCAGGCGCTGACTTTGATCCGAATCTTGTTGATATTTTTATAGGCGATCTCATGGTCTGTCGTAACGGGGGGGCATTAAAATTCGATGAAACAAAAGCAAAAGAAATATTAAGCAAAAAGGAAATAACTATACGGATAAATCTGAAAAGAGGCAATGCTTCAGACAGGATGTGGACATGCGATTTTTCTTATGATTATGTAAAAATCAACGGAAGCTACAGATCTTAAAAGGTTGCTTAAAGTTAAATGAAAGAAGCAAAATTGTATTTTCACAAAGGATACGTGATTATTATAAAAATGTTTATTATACTCACCTCCGGGTATATATTTATCTGGAGGTGTTAAGATGGATAAAATCAAAAATATATTAAAGTTTGCAATGAGAATGGAAAAGGACGCGGAAGACTTTTATACTTATTATATGGATAAGGTAAAAGCGGAGTCTGTCAAGAGACTTTTCAAGGAACTTTCAGAGATGGAGAAAAAACACTATAATGTCTTAAAAGCAAAGTTTGAACTTTTAGAGTACCAAGAACCGCCAATAACTGTTTCCTGGGTTGTTGACAGTAATTTTGCATCGGTGGATCCATCAATCCTTTCCCGAAATTCCGATGTTATCGGAAAAGATGAAAATGAGATGTCAGATTTGTCAATTATTCGAATGGCTTACTTGATGGAAAATGATTTTGTATTGTTTTACAAAAATGCAGCAAAGGAAATTGATGACAAGGGTGCAAAAGAATTTCTGGAAAGTCTTGCAGAATGGGAAGAAGGTCACAGGTCAATGTTCAATGAAAAATATGAAGAGATGTTGAAGAAGTATTGGAAGGATATAGCTTCAATAATTTTTGCAACCAAATAAGGATTAGAATACAAATTTATAATGGGGCACCAAGTGCCCTTTTATTAGTGCCATTTCCTGAAAGGAAATCTGGCAAAAACCGAGTACCCTTAGATGGGTATGAAGTTTTTGTTATTTGTATCAGGTAGATAAAAAGGGAATATAGACCTATTTAAATCAGGACATAATTATTATATAATTTACTTGAAGTAGTATTTCAGCAATTTCCTATTGAAAGATCGGTTTTTTTAAATGTAGAAAGCCGATTGTATTTTTTTAATAGTCCTTTTGGACAATAAGCTGTTCCTTTTTTTCCATATAAAAATAATTGAAATAATAATGTTTAAAGGTTATAATGATGAAGATTCACGGCAACCGTATCAGCTATTTACTTAAATAAACCACTAGGGCAATTTTTATGCAGGAAACCACTTGTATGGTATTGATTATAATGGTTCTTGTGTAAATTCCACATGAATTTCCAAATGAAACCTCATATGGAAGCATCAATGTTATACACAGTAGCAGTCTTATAATTTAGAAGGGGATGGTCAAATGTCCGAGGCAAGAAAGGTTATTAAAAAACAGATTTTACCGTTGTTACCTTTAAGGGGTTTAACAGTATTCCCCTATATGATTCTTCATTTTGATGTCGGAAGAGTAAAGTCCATTAAAGCATTAGAAGAAGCCATGATAAACAATCAACTGATTTTCCTTGCGACACAGAAGGATGCAAAAAATGATTCGCCGAATATAGAAGAGATATATAGCATAGGCACAATATCTAAAGTGAAACAGCTATTAAAGCTTCCAGGAGATACTATAAGGGTATTAGTTGAAGGTATAAGCAGAGCTGAAATATCTGAATTTACTCAGACTGAACCGTTTTTTATGGCTGAAATGGTAGAAAAGATATATGTGGATGATGAAGAAAGCATAGTGGAAGTAGAGGCTCTTAAAAGGCGGGTACTGTCAGTGTTTGAAGAATATTCAAAACTTAACAACAAAATATCTCCTGAGACAGTTTTATCTGTCATGAGTATTGAAGATGCTGATCAATTGGCGGATATTCTAACTGCGAACCTGGCTTTAAAGGTTGAACAAAAACAGGAGATACTCGAAGAGTTCGTACCAAAAGAAAGGCTCAAAAGATTGTTGGAAATGCTTATAAAAGAAATTGACATAATGCAGATTGAAAAAGATATAAATATAAAGGTCAGAAAGCAGATAGACAAGATGCAGAAGGAGTATTATCTCAGAGAGCAACTTAAAGCTATTCAAAACGAACTAGGAGACAAGGAAGGAGTTACAGGAGAGGTTGAGGAATACAAGAAGAAGCTTAGGGAAGGCAACTTTAGCGAGGAAGTTGAAAAGAAAGTTTTAAAAGAGCTGGATCGTTTGCTGAGAATGCCTTCGGGTTCTGCAGAAGGCTCGGTTGTCAGAACTTATCTTGATTGGATATTTGATCTTCCATGGGATAAAAGGACTGAAGAGATAATTGATTTGGAAAGAGCTGAAAATATACTTGATGAAGACCACTATGGTCTTGAAAAAGTAAAGGAAAGAATTATTGAGTATCTTGCTATAAGAAAGCTTAAGAATGATCTCAAAGGACCTATACTGTGTCTTGTTGGACCACCGGGAGTAGGTAAGACTTCCATTGCGAAATCCATTGCCCGTGCGTTAAACAGAAACTATGTAAGAATGTCTTTGGGAGGAGTACGGGATGAGGCTGAAATAAGAGGGCACAGAAGGACTTACGTGGGCGCTATGCCAGGCAGGATTATATCTGCCATGAAACAGGCAGGAAGCAAAAATCCCCTTATACTTCTAGATGAAATAGATAAAATGAACAGTGACTTCAGAGGAGATCCTGCATCTGCCATGCTTGAGGTTCTAGATGGGGAACAAAATAATACCTTTAGGGATCACTACCTCGAACTTCCTTTTGATTTATCTGATGTAATGTTCCTTACAACTGCAAACAGCCTTGAAACTGTACCAAGGCCTCTTATGGACAGGATGGAAGTAATATACATTTCAAGTTATACAGAAGAGGAAAAAGTAAACATTGCAGCAAAATATCTTTTCCCTAAGCAAATAGAGGCACATGGACTTAAAAATAGCAGTCTTAAGGTTGATGAAAATGCAATTAGGGAGATAATAAACAGCTATACAAGAGAAGCAGGAGTAAGAAATTTGGAAAGGCAGATAGCGAGTGTTTGCAGGAAGGTGGCAAAGAAACTTGTTTCTTCAAACCAGAAGACAATGAAAATATCAGCAGGAAATATAGAGAAACTCCTGGGAACAAAGAAATATAAATACGACAAGGCCAATGAGAAGGATGAGGTAGGTATCGCATTAGGTCTAGCTTGGACTCCTGTAGGAGGAGATACTTTGTCTATAGAGGTAACTCTTATGGAAGGCAACGGAAAACTGGAACTGACAGGTCAGCTTGGAGATGTTATGAAGGAGTCTGCAAGGGCAGCTATGAGTTTCATACGTTCAAAGGTTGAGGACTATCATATTGATAAGGATTTTTATCAAAAATATGATATTCATATTCATGTGCCAGAAGGAGCAATACCAAAAGACGGGCCATCAGCAGGGATTACGCTTGCTACTGCAATGCTGTCGGCTTTGACTAATATTCCTGTTAAGAAGAATGTTGCAATGACAGGAGAAATTACCTTGAGAGGCAGGGTGCTTTCGATAGGCGGATTGAAGGAAAAAGTATTGGCAGCACATAGGGTAGGAATAGATACTATAATTTTGCCGGTAGATAATAAAAAGGATCTTGATGAAATACCTGAAGCAGTAAGGAAGAAAATTAAGTTTGTTATTGCAGAGGATATGGATACGGTATTGAATACAGCGCTAGGGAAAAAGAGGAGTAAAAATACTGGAAAAGACACACGTGGTGAATCTAAGGTTTCAATAACTGAAAGTAGTACTGCTCATATAAATGATTTGAATCATTCAACGGTAATAATAGAACAGTAGTTGGATTCTGCGAAAGCAAAATTGAGTACCTTCGATGGGTACTCAATTTTTTTAGGCCTCTTAGAGCGAAATGAAAGAGGCACATCATCAATTTATTGCATATTACTGATATATAGTGATAGAATGTAATGCGTATATAAAAAATACTTAACATGATTTACGAAGAGGTCGATTAATGGGGAATACAGAGAAAAAGGATGGGTTTTTTTACAATATAAAATCATATATCCTGATAGGTTTAGCAGGTGTTGCAATGTATTCAGTCTTCGGTCTGGTGGATCTGTTGTATGATGAATTTCAAGAGATAATGGGTGTTGCCGACTACCTTACATGGCATAATGTTTTTGAACTTACCAGCATAATTATTTCCTTTTCCGTGTTTATTGTATCATATTATACATACGAACAAACAGGGAACTTGAGGTCGGCATTTTTGGGTAGCGTATTTCTGATGGTAGGCATTATTGACGTATTTCATACTCTGAGTTATAAAGGAATGCCTGCTTTTCTGATCGAAAATGATACTGCAAACAGAGCAACCACTTTTTGGATCATTTCAAGGTATATGTCAAGTATTGGCTTTCTGGTGGCGAGTTTTATACACTATAAATTAAAGTCCTCAATAAATAAAAAAATATTTACTGTTATTCCGTTTGTAATAAGTTTGCTGATACTTATAATAGTTACTTATTATCCGGATTTATTACCCGATATGTATATTGAGAGTACAGGACTTACTTCATGGAAGGTTTATTCTGAATTTATAATTATTGCACTGTTCCTGTTAACTGTTATTAGGTTTGTAAATGAATATAACAAGACGGGCGAAAAGTTAATTTTTCTATTTTCCATATCGCTTTTAATAAGTGCTTTAAGTGAGGTTTCGTTTGTTCTTTATACCAGTGTTTATGACCTCTATAACTATCTGGGGCATATTTATAAATTTCTAGCTTTTTTTGTAGTGTTCAGGGTAATTCTTATAAGCAATATTCAAAAGCCGTATCTTGAGCTTTTTGCTACCAAACAGGAACTTGCCGGATATGTGGATAATCTTGATAAGCTTGTGCTTCAAAGGACACATGAGATTATGATGCTTAACGATAAGCTTTTGGAAGACCTTTCATATGCAAAGGATATTCAGAAAGCAGTATTTCCGTCCACAATTCCCGAAT
Source organism: uncultured Oscillospiraceae bacterium (assembly GCA_964409165.1). Classification (GTDB taxonomy): domain Bacteria; phylum Bacillota; class Clostridia; order Acetivibrionales; family Acetivibrionaceae; genus CAYPCH01. The sequence continues at coordinate 20,667 of CAYPCH010000019.1, forward strand.
GGAAGGAAATCTCTTTTGAAATAAATTATTACTCAGCAGAAAGGGTAAGCGGAGACTTTTATAATATTTTCAGACTGGATGATAAAAATATAGTTTTTTATATAGGAGATGTTTCAGGTCATGGGGTTCCGGCAGCAATGCTTACTGTTTTTCTTAATCAGACCATAAAGGTATTAATTGATTCCGAAGTAAAGGGAACTGATATATTAAGTCCTGCCGAGGTTTTGACAAGTGTGTACCAATCTTTTAATGAAACAAACTTTAAGGATGAAGTTTATGTTGTTATGCTTTATGCAGTGTATAACATAGAAGAAAGAAAACTTACCTATTCTTCTGCAGGTCTCAATGTACAGCCGCTATTGGTAAAGCATTCCGGTGAAATTTCGCAGCTGGAGCTAAAGGGTTTTCCGATATGCAAGTTTATCGAATTTTATGGCGGACAATATAATAATGCAGTTATAAGCCTCGAACCCAAAGACAAGATTTTGTTTTTTACTGACGGTCTTGTTGAAGCACAAAATAAGAATAAGGACTTTTATGAGGACAAGAGGCTTATGGAAGTTGTTGGAGGAAACTTTAAAAAAACATCTAAGGAGTTATCTTTGCTGATTTCAGAAAGTGTATTTGAATTTATAAACGGAAATAAACCCAAAGATGATATTACATTTTTTATAATGGAAGTAAAAAAATAGATAGCGGATGTCTTTTCTGGTATCCAGAAGCGAGTTCAGGCTAAAGGGCAATTAATATTTCTGATTGATATAGCTGTCTACCAGCGAATTTCTTTCTTCGTTGCAAAATGCATTTTCTTTTATAAGCAAGTTTAGTATAGCCTCACTTTTTGAGTGAAGGATGATACTCTCATAGTCTTTTAATAGTATTTCAAATAATTTTTTTTTGAGATTGGGAGACTTTACTTTTACATAATACGCTTCTATACCTCTAAAGTCCAAAAGTTTTAAAAGCTTCATGGTGACATTGTCTTTCTTGGAATAATAATAATTTGAAAGCTCAAAATGATCGTCTCTGCCTTCATGAGTTCTTTTCATGTCATGAGCTTTTTTTTGGTAATACTTTGCCAATACATTGTAATATTGGTAGTTGTAAAGTGCTTTTTTAACATTGTCTATTTTTTGGAATGGTTTTATATCAAGGGCGTTTATGCATCTGTAATTTGCTTCAATAAATTCTTCTTTCGACAGATCGCCTTTTGAATATTGTTCAATTAAGCTTTTTCTGTGGTGTAAGAATTGTTCGAATTTATTGGGTACAATTTTTCTCGGTGACATTTTCATCCAACCTGTCTCTATATATTTGCTATGTAAAACCTTTATTACATTCAATATAACACAACAGCTTTCTTTATATTAAAATATATATGTGTAAAAGTAAAGGCAAATTGATACTTATCTTCTGTTAATGGATAAGGCAAATATTTGCTTTCGCTTTTTATCGTAGCTATTAGGCTTCAAATAAGTGTTAAGCGAAAATAGCTGGAAGTTATATTTTTTTTATTTTTTTTTATTTTTTTAAAGGAATTTCAACTGTCTATAGCGAATGAAGTTATCAATAATACAGTAATTATTACTTTTAGGCAGTGATTTACTAATATAAAGAGATTATAATAAAGAATTTTGTTTTCTATGCTAACTGCGATGTAGTGTCTTTATCGCATTCAGTAATATTTGTTTTTTGGTTTCCGGGGAGTAAAAAAGGAATAGATATGTTGCTTGTATTAAAGCATAAAATAAGAATTCAGGAGGGGCGATATGCAATTGTATGTTGCGGTTGTTTTTGCTGTAATTGCTTTGTCATCGTGTATAATACTTTATTTATTCAACAAAAACAGGTATTACAATTCCTTTTTGGTGTATTCCATTTCTGCTGGAGCATTTATAATAAGTATCTCCTTTCCAATCATTATTACTGTTTTTATTGAAATGTATAAAACATTAGGAGGTACATACGTTCTTATAACAGGAGTAATAACATATACTACTTTAATAATGCTCTTTGCTTCAGTTATTTCTTACATTGACGACAAAAAGCTGGGTTATGTGTTTAAAATTCCATTAAAAAGAATTTTTGTTCCGGGAAAAAGAGAAACATTCAAAATGTTTAGCAATGTTAGGGAGAATATAAAAACTTTAAATGATAGTAATACGGGTATTTTAGGATATCCGAAAACAACGGGACAAGAATTTGGGGAAAATATACTAGAAAAATCTGTTGACAGCGATAAAAATATTGATACAATGGGTATAGAAGCAATTATGAATAGTAGTGCAATTATTAATTATGGAAATAATATTGCTTCTGTCAAAGACAATTCTGATGAATATAAAAACGTGCATTTTGAAGAAGTTAGCACTCAGCTTTTAAGCGGCGGTTTTGAAGAAACACTTTATGCTTATATGGATGATATTGATGAGTATGAAGTGAATGAAGACTATTTTGAGGATGTACTGGCTTTAAATGAAGAAAAAGTGCAGTCTGTTACAGAAGGTTCACAAGTAGACAATTCTAAATTGAATATAGAGGATTATTTGGACGAAGTGTTCATGTTAAAAGATAAAGGTGATTTGGAAGGGGCAATCCTTCATTATATGTATGTCCTTGATAAAAAACCGGAAGACTCTCTGGTTTTCTGGATTATACTTGATATTTGTGTTTTGTATAAAGATCTGGGACAAGCAGAATTAGCGAGGGAAATATTAGCGAGCTACATTTATGAATATGGAGAAGTAATGGAAGAATCAGTAAGAGCAGATATTGAAAGAAATTTGCTATAAATAATACTTGTTGTAATAAGTACATTGTGTTAAGGGGGTAAAAAGGTAATGAAAAAAACACAGGAAATATTAGGGCTACCTATAATAAGTATTTCTGACGGTCTGGAAGTTGGCAGGGTGAAGAATATTATTATCAACGCAGATAAAGGTACTGTCGACTACATTGTAGTGGATAGCGGAATTCAGATTCTGAGTGCAAAGATAATTCCTACCGACAAAGTACTTGGAATAGGAGAGTATGCATTGACTATCGAAAATGAGGAAGCAATAAACGAACTAAGCAAAATACCTGCAGCAATCGACCTACTGCAAAAAAATATACTGGTTAAGGGAACCAAAGTACTTACTAAAAAAGGAAGACTTATAGGAGAGATTGGAGACATATTTGTTAGCGAGGATGAAAACTGCAAGATAGTAGGGCTTGAGTATATTGCTGACATAACTCAAAAGAAAATACGCATAATTCCCAGAGATAGTGTTATTACATTTGGTAAAAATCTAGTTGTAGTAAAAGAAGATGTAGAGGAAACGCTGCTTGAAAAAGCAAGTGACTTGAATGAATACAAAGATACAGGAAAAAACAGCAAGGCTGGTGAGGAAAAGACTTTAAAAGGACATTCAAGTCTGGGCGATATCACTTCAAATACCGATAAATTATTGGTTGCTCAGGGAGAGAGTAATAAGGAAATTGAAGAAACTGACATGGAAGAGTCTTTGGTAGATGAACTCCTGAATATGGATGTCATGGGTCAAGGGGATATTAATGATAAGAGACAGTCTTCTAAGAACAATAAATTTGAATTTGTAGCTGAACCAGTTACAAATCAGGATACTCATACAAAAAAAGACACCAAAAAAGATGCAGAGAGCAGCAATCATGCATCAAGTCTGTTTGAACAGAGACAAAAACGCTATCTTAGCGGAAGAAAAGCTACTAAGACAATACTAAACCCTTCAGGTAGTATAATTGTCAATGAGGGTAGTATAATAACAGATGAATTAATTGAGATTGCCAAAAATAACGGAAAATTGATTGAACTTGTCATGAACAATAAAGCATGACGTTATTTAACAACATCTTGAAGCAAGCCTAGAAAGGTAACACCAAGCAACGCTTAAATAGCCGTGGCTTTTTATTGAACAATTTATAAACTCAACTTTCCCACTTATAGTATTTTGAGGCTCTGGTTGCTCACAAGTTAAGGTCAAAAAGTTTACTTTTTGACTGCGGTGAGCAATGCTACGTTAGTGGCAAAGAGCTCATAAATACTATGGGAAAGTTAAGTTATAGACAGTAAAAAGTATAAAACTTAAGCGTTTTATACTTTTTATTAGGGCCATTTCCTGAAAGGAAATCCGGCAAAAAGCACGGGACTCGGTGACCCGAAGCTTTTTACTGTTTCCAGCTTTAACAAATATTATCGAAAATGATTATAAATTTGCTATATTGAATGCGATAAAGATTTTACATCGTACTTCAATTCCCTTATGGAAATGGTAAATGTTTATAGCGTAAAATATATGCCAATCCGGTGTGAAAAGAGAGTGTTTATAATGGTCAAGCATAATAAGAAACTTGCAATTACACTGGTTTTAATTATTCAGGTAACCCTTGCAATTACTTCAGGTTTATATGTGATTTATATTGCAAATAAGGACTTAATTCCTCCCTGTACTTATATAGATTCATTGGATATAGGAAATAAAACAAGAGTTGAAGCTTTAAGCTCCGTCAAAGAATATTACAATGAAACTGCCGAAAACGGAGAGCTGGTTATAGAATTAAGCAAGGAGAATAATTTTAGTATTAAGCTCAAAGACATTGATGCGGTAATTGACTATGAGAAAACAATAGATCAGGCGTTTAACGGAAAAAGAGGTTTGTTATCTTTATTAAAAAACTATTTTTCAAAAAAGCAGGATGTGATTTATCCTTTTGTAAAACATGATGGGAACAGGCTTCGGAAGAAAATTGAAGAGATGGCGGTTCTGGTATATAAGCCTCCAATTAATGCTGTTGTTGTACTCAAAGATGGAGAAGTAGTTAAGGTTGATGAACAAAATGGATTGAAACTTAATGTTGAATATACGTTTAATAAAATAAAGAACGAGTTGGGAATGTATCTTAGGATTCCTTTTAAACTTGAGAGAGGAACAGGTTCGGCGGTTAGTGTTCTTGAACCTGAAATAACGCTAAAGAAGCTCGAAGGAATGGACTCGATTATTGCACATTATTCAACCCGGATAAAAGACAGCAAAATGGAAAATGATGCTGTAGAGGCCGCAAAAGCAATTGACTCTCTATTAATTATGCCGATGGACGGTAATAGTGCCGTACATAATAAAAGTTCATTCTCATTCAGGCAACAACTTTCAAACTCAGGAATAATTATCGAAAGACCAAATGAAGTGTATAATCAGGTAGCGTCTACACTTTATGCGTCATTGCTTAAAACAGGTATGGAGATTGATTCAATAAAAAGGAGCAAGAACTTGTGCCAGGTAGATTACATAATGCCTGGATTAGACGTGATAGTGGATGGAAAAGACAGCGACCTTGAATTTAAAAATACGCTGGATTTTCCCATTAAAATTTTTGCCAAGGTTCAAAATGAAACAATTAACATTTACATAGTTGGAAGCAAGAAACTTGGGAAAGTCGGTATAGAACTTGAAGAAAGCGTTGTACAGAAATTCATGCCCTCTGTTGTTACAACAGTTAACTATGATTTGAAACCGGGTGAAGAAAAATGGTTAAGTAATGGAAAAGAAGGAATTAAAGTGGAGATTTATAGAAATGTTGTTATGAGCGGTGAAAAAGCAAAAGAGCTGTTATATACCGACAAATATGAAGCGGTTGATGCAATCCTGCAGACAAGTCCTGAGAACATACCGGATAGCAGAATAATAAAATAGCTATCGGGTCTACTAGAAATAACTGTTTATAACATCTATGGCATTGCATTCAACTATAGTAACGGCATACTCGTCAAGATAGCCTTCATAAAAGCTTGTGTTTTGAACCATTGTTCCATATTCACCTAAAAGAGATTCAAACATCTTTAAATTATCCACTGACCACGAATTTTTGGCAAGTATCAGAAAGTAGGTGTTTTTAAGCTTGTACAGCGTGCTTTCTCCAGTATATATATTTCTTAATCTGTTGCTTAAAACACAAAGGTCATCAAAGTTATCAAAAGAGTAGATAACTATTGATGAGCAGATTTTAGAACCTTTCTTTTTTGAACGCAGGTCGGTTTTTTTGAACTTATTTTTAATATATTTCTGAATAGACTCAAAGTCGCCATCCTCATCGAGTTTGGTAATAATAACAACAAAACCTTCGCCATCATCCGGAACGGCTTCAATAGCGAGTTGAGAATCAGAGGCACTAAAACCGAACTGGATTTCTGCCTGTTCCATCATATCCCAGAATAATTCTTGTGTTGCAGGGGAATTATAATTAATGGAGTCTAGATCAATGTTTCTTTCTTCAAGATCGTTTAATGAAATTGTAACCTTTATTTTGTTTTCGTTTATTTTTTCTATCCTCATATCCCGTCTCCATGAAATCTTTACATAATGGTATATCCTTATATATATTATACTTCTTGTTATATAAAAAGAGAAGTATAAAAAAATTAACAAACGCCATTTGAAGTCAAGTAGCTAAATGTGGAAGCAATATTTTAACCATTATATATTATATCGGCTAAATGTTTCTTTTTATGAAATATTAGTTGTTTTAAAGTTGCGACTTTATTCAAATAATAATTATAGACTCAACTTTCCCGCTTATAGTATTTTGAGGCTCTGGTTGCTCACAAGTTAAGGTCAAAAAGTTTACTTTTTGACCTTAACTTGTGAGCAATGCTACGTTAGTGGCAAAGAGCCCATAAATACTGTGGGAAAGTTGAGTTATAGATATTATAAATAATTATAAAGGAAATTGAAGTATGATGTAAAAGTTTTATTGAATTTAATATAAAAGGTAACAATTTAAGTTTTTATCAATTAAGAGGAGATGTGTTATACATGGCAAATAAACAAAGCGCTGGACAAAGTGTTGATAATGAAGCGGCAACCCGTGAAATTGTATATAATGCTGAAAAGGACTTTTATAAAGGAACGGGTGGAGAATTAAGGATGAAGGCAGAAGGGTTGTTTAAGAAAGCAAAGGAGAAAGGAATATCAATAGAAGATGTATCAATTGAGGTGTTAAAAGAAAGCAGGACTGAATTTCCGGGAATAGGAAGTATTGATCTCCCGACTTACTTCATCAAGGTTAAAGGCAGAGATTTATCAAGCGGACAGGTTATTGTCGATGGCAAGCAAATTGATTACTATAATAGATATCAGCAGTATCTTGCCCGAAAGATTGAGAACAAAAACTCAATAAAAAGTGAATCGGGCAAAGTTTTGTTTGAAAACAAAAAGCCGAAAATAAAAGATACTCTTGACTTTACGCTGACTGACTGGGAGAAATTCGGGATTGGAAGTGAAATGCTGGATGACAAGGAATTCGGAATCGAAAAGACTATTACGGGAGCATGCGACAGAATAATCAGAAAACTTATGGGTGAAAATGATTGGCTTCATCCAGAGGAGGCAAAATTATTAGAAGAAGAGTTTGTTACTGTCGGGCAAAACATAGCAAAAAAAGATATTGGCAGGAATAAAGTACCTAATGTTGCCAAGAAGAAAGCCACACAAAGACAAATAAACTATTTTAAGCAAAAGCTTAAAAATATGGGCATGAACGCCGATGACTCTGGTGTTATTACTTCTGTGCTCAGAAAATCTGGAATCGAATCCAATGATCTTGATAGCTTAAGTGTAGGTGAAATGAGTAAATTAATCGATAGTATAAACGAAGCAGTACCCAAGACAAAGGACCCAATTGCAGATGCCGGAATTATCAGCGGTATGGATAAGAATGCAAGTGACTTGAAGCAGTGATATAAAATGTAACTACATTTGCAGACTGATAATTGTTTGGACTAATTTACTATTTAAAAAAGTTCTTATTTTGTTGAAAAAGGACAGGTTGTATGATTATAATAGTATATTGTTACAAGTTTTGATTAATAGTATATAGATATAATACTACTTAGCATTAATGACCATAAGAATTATGAGGTGAATATGGCACGGATTGTACTGGCTTCAGCATCACCTAGAAGAAGAGAACTTCTAAAACAGATAGGCATTGAATTTACTGTTGTTGAATCCAAAATAGCGGAGAGCAATGAGAACGGATTTAGTGCCGGTGAATTGGCTCAATATTTGGCATATGAGAAAGCATTAAGTGTTGCCAAAAGCATTGCAAGGGATAACGATAAAACTGAAACCCTTGTAATCGGTGCGGATACAATTGTTGTGAAGGATCAGATACTGGGCAAGCCAAAAGACAGAAACGATGCATTCAAAATGCTTAAAGTACTTCAGGGAAGCTGGCATGAAGTGATAACCGGAGTGGCTGTTATAAGTACCTTTGGTTATAAAAACATAAAAACGTTTGAGATAACTCGCGTTAAAATGAAGGAATTATCAGAACAGGCCATTAATGCTTATATTGATACGAGTGAGCCTTGCGATAAGGCCGGGTCTTATGGAATACAGGGGTTGGGAGCTGTTCTTGTAGAGAAAATTGATGGCTGCTACTTTAATGTAGTGGGTCTTCCTTTGGCACGGTTATCCAATATTCTAAGCGAATTTGGAGTTGTCGTGTTATAAATAGGAGTTTTATTGTTTAGCGGGTTTATACGGTAAGATAAGTACAATGTAAAACACTGATTGTTCGGGAGGAGAATAGTTGATGAGCATATTTTCTAGAGATATAGGTATTGATTTAGGTACTGCCAATACATTGGTTCATGTCAAAGGCAAGGGTATTGTTGTTAGGGAACCTTCTGTTGTAGCTATTAACAAGAAAAACAACGATATATTGGCGGTTGGTGATTCTGCGAAAGATATGATAGGCAGGACTCCAGGCAACATAGTTGCTATAAGACCTATGAAGGACGGAGTAATTGCTGATTTTGATGTAACTCAGAGCATGCTTAAATATTTTATAAAAAAGGCGATGTCAAAGGGAGTATTTGGAAAGCCCAGAGTAGTAATTTGCGTTCCGTCAGGTGTCACAGAGGTTGAAAAAAGAGCGGTTGAAGAAGCAACAATTTTTGCAGGCGCAAGAGAAGCCTATCTTATAGAAGAACCTATGGCTGCGGCCATTGGCGCAAATCTTCCTGTTGAAGAGCCGTCAGGAAGTATGGTGGTCGACATTGGAGGAGGCACAAGTGAGGTTGCAGTTATATCCTTGGGCGGAATTGTCACCAGCAAATCTTTAAGAGTGGCAGGTAACGAATTGGACGAATCTATTGTTCATTACATCAAGAAAGAATATAATTTAATGATAGGAGAAAGAACCGCAGAAGAAATAAAAGTAACTATCGGGTCAGCATATCCTAAGCCTAAGGAGGAGTCGATGGCAATAAGAGGAAGGGATCTTATAACGGGTCTTCCTAAGAACATTACCATTACCTCTTCAGAAGTGGGTGAAGCTTTAAAGGAGCCTATAAATTCAATAGTCGATTCAATCAAGTATACTCTGGAAAAGACTCCGCCTGAGCTTGCCGCGGATATAATGGATAAAGGCATAATGATTACCGGTGGTGGGGCTTTACTGAGCGGACTTGACAGACTTATCAGAGGAGAAACGGGAATGCCTGTTTCAATAGCGGATAAACCTTTGGATTGTGTGGTTATGGGATCAGGAAAGGTTCTTGAAGAAATCGAAACATTGAGAAAAGTGCTTATTTCTCCTAAGAAATTGAGATAGAAGGGAGATAGTATCTCTTGTTGCGTCTATTAAGGAGTAAGTTGTTTATACTATTAACAGCTACGGTTATTATTTTGATTGTAATGGGGTTGTCATCAAACCAGAATAGCAAGGTTAATTATATCAGCAATGCAACAGGTATAATTTTATCTCCTTTCCAGAGGTTTTTTGACTATACCGGCGGAAAAATCAACGAAGTTTTCAGCTATTTTGATGATGTCAATGAACTGAGGGAGGAAAATGAGCTTTTAAAGGCTGAAAATGACAAGCTCAAGGAGGAAAATAAAGAGCTGTCCTATTATAAAGTGAAGATTGAAGGACTCATGCTTGCACTTAACATAAAGGATCGCTTTGAGGACTATGAACCGGTTGGAGCCAATATTATTGCAAAAGATATGGGGAACTGGTTTAATACGTTTACTGTTGACAGAGGCATGAATGACGGAATTTCCAACAATGATGCGGTTGTAACAAGCCAAGGTCTTGTTGGGAGGGTTTCACGTTCCGGTGTAATGTCTTCGAATGTTGTTGCGCTTATTGATGAGGATAGCACAGTAAGTGCAAGGATCACCAAAACAATGGATCTGATATCGGTAAAGGGGGACATGACACTCAAAGACCAGGGATTATGCAGGGTGGATTTGATCTTTCCTGATGTTGATATAGCAGTAGGAGACACTATTGAAACTTCTGGACTCGGAGGTTATTATCCTAAGGGGATAATAATCGGGGAGGTTTTAGAGGTAAGGCGCAAGGCCGGAGAATTGTACAGATATGCCATTATTAAGCCTGCTGTTGACTTTAAGAGGCTTGAAGAAGTGTTTATATTAAAGGAAAAAAATAAAACTGAAAAAGCAGGCGGGAATGACAAATGAAATTTAAAATAGCAGCGTATGCCTTTATAATATTTATAATTGCATTGCTTCAGTCGACTATTTTGAATAATATAAAAATATACAATGTAAAGCCCAATTTGTTGCTAGTGCTGATTGTAATAGTCGCTTTTCTGACAAGTAATGTGGAAGGAGCTATTGTGGGTTTCTTCTGTGGCCTGGTTCATGATATGGTATCGGGGAAATTATTGGGCTTTTATGCTTTATTGGGAATGTATCTGGGATTCTGTATAGGCTCAGTGAATAAAAGGCTTAACAAGGAAAATATTTTTATAGTCCTGTTTTTTACCTTTGTATCTTCCATAATTTATGAATATACAGTATACTTGCTGAATTCTCTTGCAAGTGGAACTATTGACTTTGTTTTTCCGTTAAGGCGTTTAATTCTGCCGGAAGCGATTTATAACAGTTTTGCTTCCATATTTATATTTATTATTGTTTTTAAGATTCATAGCTGGCTTGATAATAAGGAAAAGATATCAAGAAGGTATTAAAAATACATATCGCAGCGGTGGTTGCAAACAAATAGTAATGGTTGCTTCGATTAAAAGAGGAACTATATATTGTCAAAAGTTTGTTAAAGGACAAACTTTTTGACGATATATAGTAACAGGCAGGGGGGTGCAGATAATGAATGAGAGTGTCAGAGAAAGAGAAAATGAGAGACTTGTGATAATTGCAGTTGCATTTCTGGCTGTTTTTATTATTATTCTGCTTCGGCTTGTCAATCTTCAGATCATCCATGGCAAGGAAATGGAGGAGGAATCTAGGAATAAGCTTTTGAGGACAAGGGAGATAATTGCTCCTAGAGGCAATATTGTAGACAGAAATCAGATGCCTATTACAGTTAACAAAATGGGATATGCAATAAGGATTGCCAGGACAAAAATGAAAGAGCCTGAGCGTAATGAAATGATACTCAAACTGATAAAAATATTAGAAGGCAATGGTGAGTCCTATGAAAATAACCTTGCCAATTATCTGACATTTAACCCATTGGGCTACGGATCTAATATAAATAAATCGGAACAGGCATTAAACAAATGGAAAAGAGAAATGGTTCCGGATGAAAAGGATGTTGAATTATTAAAAACACCTGGAGATACTTTAAAGTATTTCAGAGAAAAGAAATTTTATATTGATGAGAAGTATACCGATGAGGAAGCTTACAAGATTATAACGGTAAAGTACGATATGCTGATAAAAGGGTATACCGAAGTTGATTTGCTTCTTTTTGCAAAGAATGTCAGTTCGGAAACTGTGGCACAGCTTGAAGAAAGACATCAGGAATTTCCCGGAGTTACAATAGATGTTGTACCCCAAAGGCAGTATACGGGAGCGGAGAATTGTGGACACATCTTAGGTTATATCCGGGGCATAAGTCCAGAGGAATATCAAGAAAAGAAAGATAAAGGATATAAAATTACAGACCTGATTGGCAAGATCGGGGTTGAAAAGACCCAAGAGGAGTACTTGAGAGGTACGAACGGTAGCCGGTGGGTTGAGGTTGACACAAGCGGAAGGGTTATGGGTGAGGTCGGAAGTAAACCTGCAATCCCAGGTAATGATGTTATTCTTACAATTGATTCAAGGCTTCAAAAAGCGGCTATGGAGTCTTTGGAGAAGAATATTGAATTGATAAAGGCAAGAGCCGATAATAGATTAAACTTTGGTGATGCAAATGCAGGTGCAGCAGTTGCCATCGATGTAAACAGCGGAGAAATTCTGGCTCTGGCAAGCTATCCGTCTTATGACCCTTCCATATATCTGGCAGGGCCGGAAGATAAAAAGGCACAGGAAGCCATAATAAGTCTGACGAAAGATGAAGTTAACAGACCATTGGTTCATAGAGCTATACAGGGGATATATGCTCCCGGTTCAACATTTAAACCTCTTACGGCAATAGCGGGACTTGAAGAGGGGGCAATTACCGAGAAAACTGCAATTTATGATACGGGAGTTTATCGGATTGATGGTATGGATTTCCGTTGTCATGGAGGACCTCATTATAGCACAAATTTAATAAAGGCGATGGAAACTTCATGCAACTTTTTCTTTAATGAAGTTGCTTATAGAATTGGGATTGATAATCTTGACAAATGGTCAAAACTATTTGGACTAGGTGAGTACACAGGAGTGGAACTTTCTGCCGAAGGAAAAGGCTGGAGGGCTAACAGGGAGACTAAAAGGATATTGCAAAAGCAAGACAATGCATGGGTACCGGCCGATACGGTACAGGCAGGGATGGGTCAATCCTTTAATGCTTATACTCCTCTGCAATTGGCAAACTACGTGGCTACCCTTGCTAACGGTGGTACCAGATTTAAGCCTCATATAGTAAAGAAAATTGTTAATTATGATGGTTCAACAGTAATGGAAACCGATATAGAGTATGAAAAGTTGCCGTCTGATGCAGAAAATATTGCTCTTGTAAGGCGAAGCATGGAGAAGGTTACAAATGAGCAGGATGGTACAGCATATGCAGTTTTTAAAGATTTTCCGTTTAGAGTTGCAGGTAAAACAGGAACCCCGGAAACTGGCATGGAAAAGCATGGAAGTTCCTCCCATGGCTTATTTATAGCATATGCACCAGCAGATAATCCTAAAATTGCGGTAGCAGTGGTAATTGAGCATGGTGTATGGGGCTCTAATGTAGCTCCTGTTGCAAAAGACATATTAAAGGAGTATTTTGGTCTTGACAGTGGCAGTATGCCACAGGATAGTATTGTTCCGGATGCTGTAAGGTTTACAAGATAAAAATGTAGTAAATAACTCAACTTTCCCACTTATGGTGTTTTGAGGCTCTGGTTGCTCACAAGTTAAGGTCAAAAAGTTTACTTATTGACCGCGGTGAGCAATGCTACGTTAGTGGCAAAGAGCCCATAAATACTGTAGGAAAGTTGAGTAAATAAATAGACATTTAACTGGAGGTTTTCTTAAATGAATGAGGGAAGTGTGATTTTTAAGGGTTCATTAGACTGTCTGACAATAATAATGAAAGAAGAAGTGGATTTTGGTTCAATAATTAAGCAGATTGAAGAAAAAATAGCTTCATCAGGGAAATTTTTTAAGGGAGCAAAACTTTCAATAAAATACCGTGGAAAGGAACTGACTTCAGATCAAGAAGAAAAAGTGTTGGAGCTTCTTAAAAATAAAAGCGGAGCTACCATAAACAGCTTTGAAAAGGATACAGAAGAACCTGTAAGGGTTGAGGCGCAAATACCCCCAAAGCAGCCGACAAAAATAAGGATGAGTAATTTTTTCTTTAAGGGATTAGAAGAGGGGATTACAAAATTTCACAGGGGTACTGTTCGCTCTGGTCAATTGGTAAAATTCGACGGCAATCTTGTGGTGATAGGAGATGTTAACCCGGGCGGGGAATTGGCAGCTACAGGGAATATAGTAGTGATGGGCTCTTTGAGGGGTATTGTACATGCAGGTGCTAACGGAAATAAGGAAGCAATGGTTGTAGCGTTGAATTTGCAGCCGACACAGCTTCGAATAGCCGATGTAATAACGCGTGCTCCTGATGATAGTGGAGTTGTAGGTCAATTTATTCCCGAACTGGCTTATGTAAAGAAGGATATGGTTATTATAGAAAGGTATTTGCCACAAAGATAGAAAACTGTTATCGTTTTTTTGTCTATAGAATTGACAAAATATAAAAAGAAATATATAGTTTAATTGTGAGTTGTTTTATTTAACTTATATTATCTTTAGTTAAATCTGGCAATTAAATCCAAGATATAATCTTGCGTTAATACATACAATGGGGAATGTATATTTTCGGTGTTGATTTACGTTCTTAGTTGACTATATGTTGGGAGGTATATATATGGGAGAAGTTATAGTTATAACTTCAGGCAAAGGTGGCGTAGGCAAGACTACTACTACGGCGAATATCGGTGCAGGTCTTGCGCTTCAAGGTAAAAAGGTTGTTTTGGTAGATACTGATATAGGGCTTAGAAATCTTGATGTTGTTATGGGACTTGAGAATAGAATTGTTTATGACATTGTTGATGTTGTTGAAGGTACATGCAGAGTTAAACAGGCTTTAATAAAGGACAAGCGCTATGAAGGACTGTATCTTCTGCCGGCTGCGCAGACCAGGGATAAATCCGCAATCACTCCTGAGCAGATGATGAAGTTATGCGGAGAGCTTAAGCAGGAATTTGACTATATAGTGATAGACTGCCCCGCAGGAATAGAACAAGGCTTCAAGAATGCCATAGCCGGTGCTGACCGGGGGATAGTTGTTACCACTCCGGAGGTTTCGGCAGTAAGAGATGCCGACAGAATTATAGGACTTTTAGAGGCGAATGAATTAAGAAACCCAAGGTTACTTATAAACAGAGTTAGGCCAGATATGGTGAAGCGCGGAGATATGATGTCGATTGAAGACATAATAGATATACTCGCAATTGACTTGATTGGTGTTGTACCCGATGATGAAAAGATAATTGTTTCCACCAATAAGGGAGAGCCAGCGGTTAACGATAACAAATCCCTTGCAGGTGAGGCATATAGAGGCATTACAAAAAGAATAATGGGAGAAGATATACCTATGATGAACCTTGAAGCTGATGACGGCTTTATGTTCAAGATTAAAAAGCTGTTTGGCTTGAGAGTGAATTAAAAGGAGGAGACTTATGTTGCTAGATTTATCGAAATTATTCGGCAGGTCTAAAAACTCTAAAGATCTCGCTAAAGAACGACTAAAACTTGTGCTAATCCATGACAGAGCAAATGTTTCTCCTCAATTTTTGGAAATGGTTAAAGGAGAGATAATTAAAGTCATCTCGAACTATATGGATGTAGACGAGGATTCCCTCGATATACAGATGACACGTACACAGAGTGAAGAAGGGGGCGGGGTTGTTCCTGCTTTGGTTGCAAATATACCAATTAGAAATGTTAAAAACAGTGGAAAGTAAAGCTTTAGGAACGCTGAAGATATAACTTCCACTACTATTTCACTACAAGCCTTATTTGATGCCAAATAGGCTCCGTGAAAAGTGGAAGTAATATTTCAGACATTCCTTAATCGGTTTGGTGGTAGATTGGAATGAATATAGCATTAATTGCACATGACAAGAAGAAAGAGCTTATGGCCTCATTTTGCATTGCTTACAGAGGAATACTTAAAAATCACAATCTATATGCTACAGGTACAACTGGTTCGATCATTATAAAAGAAACAGGGCTTAGTGTTAATGTTTTTTTACCCGGTTTTATGGGCGAACAACAGATTAGTGCCAGAGCAGCATATAATGAACTGGATCTGGTTATTTTCTTTAGAGACCCAGTCTCTGCACAGATGCATGAGCCGGATATAAGCAATCTTTTAAGAAGCTGTGACACCAACAATATTCCATTCGCTACCAATCTTGGCACGGCCGAATTACTGATAAGAGGCCTTGATAGAGGAGACCTTGATTGGAGAGAGATAGTAAGTAAGCAAGAGATCTGATATGAGTTGGAAGCCCCCCATAGAGGGGGCTTTTTGGTATTTTCATTGTTAATAAATTAGTATTTTTAATAGGCTTTAACTTAACTTTCCCACAGTATTTATGGGCTCTTTGCTACTAACGTAGCATTGCTCACAAGTTAAGGTTTTAAGTTATATTTTACTCATCCCTAAACTTTATCCAGTAGTACTATTGAGTAATTATTCAGTAATACTGTTCAGTAATACTGTTCAGTAATATTTTCAATTCATCTGAATATAAATCTTAGTAAGAAGTTTTTTTATTTTTACAGTAAAAATGAATCGAGGAGATACAAAAATAATAAAAGGGTGTGTTATTTGTGGATGACATTATGTATAAATCCAGGTACCCGCGGCAAGCATTATACGGTCGGAGAAAAACGAGAAAAAAAAGAGGCAGAATAGGTAAAGACTCTGCAGGAATTCTTAAGAAAGTAATGGTGCAGATAGTTTTTTGCATTATTATAATAGCGGTATCGGTGGTTATTAAGAATTTTGATACACCTGTGACAAATTACCTTGAAAACAGAATTAAGAGCGTGCTTGCCAATAACATGGAAATAAAAGATGCAGCAGGTTATATCGGAAAACTATTTAAAGATGCACAAAAAGAGGAGTATTCCGCTACAGGTGAAAAAGATAAGGAATCTCCCGATGTTAGTAAAAATGCCTTGGGAAAAGACGGAAAAGAGACAGAAGACAAGGTTGAAAACCATGATGCCGTTTCCGACGCAGAATCAATTCCGTTAAACTCTATTGCCCAAGAGGACGCAAGCAGGGTGGAAGGGATAAATTTCAACAGTAGTACAGATAACGAAAAATGTTCTTTTATGATTCCTGTCGGAGGAATAATAGGTTCGACTTTTGGAGAAAGAGTTCATCCTATCAGTGGTGAAAGAGAATTCCATAAGGGCATTGATATTGAGGCACGAAGCGGAACTGCAATAAAAGCTGCGTATGACGGGCAGGTACTTGAGGCTAATGAAGAATCGACCTATGGCAAATATATAAAAATCAGGCATGAAGGAGATGTGACATCTCTTTACGCACATTGCTCTGTTTTGTACGTTAAGGCAGGTCAGAATATAAGAAAGGGAGATGTCATTGCTGAAGTAGGAAATACCGGTCTTTCTGAAGGAGCTCACCTGCACTTTGAAGTAAGAAAGGGTGAAAATGCTGTCAATCCACTGGATTATATCGGTCTTTCACCGAATTAGAATAAAAGAATCTGTAGTATTAAAAAGTATAGAATTTATATTTAAGGCTACGGGTGTACAGGGAGTTTATCTCTTTGTAATTTAGAGACCAAGGGGAGTGAGGATTATATTCTTATTGAAGTTGTAAAAAGACCTTTTAAAGTTGAAGTTGACCCGGCTTTTTTTGCTGTGTTGATAATAATGCTGTTTCAGGGATTTATAAAAGGATACATTATTGTGTTTGTATCCTTGATTCTTCACGAGATTGCCCATATTGCAGTGGCTTTATTTCAAGATGTGAAGCTGAACTCTATAAAAATATTTCCAGTTGGAATAAATGCTGTGCTTAATGTGAATTCTGAAAAAAAAGTAAATACGCTATTTATAAATGTAAGCGGTCCCCTGATGAATATTTTACTAGCTGCTGTGTTTATTATTATAGACTCATATTATTTGAAAAACTCTGATAATATGCGTTTTTTTA
>CAYPCH010000020.1:0-8929 GCA_964409165.1 uncultured Oscillospiraceae bacterium
TCCTTTCAGTTTCTGGAGTAATCCGGTTTGTTCTGTTGCTACCAATATATTGTCAATATCCAATTAACTATACCTCCCAATACAGTAGCTCGTTATCCAAGCAACAAATCATAGCTGGTAATTCTGAGAGCACTAGTTTGCTATGTATATTCCAGCAACTCAACTTTCCCACAGTATTTATGGGCTCTTTGCCACTAACGTAGCATTGCTCACCGCGGTCAAAAAGTAAACTTTTTGCCCTTAACTTGTGAGCAACCAGAGCCTCAAAATACTATAAGTGGGAAAGTTGAGCCAGTAAGTAATTATCTTATCTATTAATTAATACATGCTCAAGTTTAAAAATGTAACAAATAATATAAATTTTCTTTTTCAGAGTTTAACAGCATAGGAGTGTTTGACTGTACAGGCTCACAAGTGATAAGCTATAGGTCACGTGGGCAGGATAGTCAGTGTGTACGGCTATCAGGATAAGTAATGTAAGGTTGAAGAAATAAGGCCTGGAGAAATTTTGCACAGATATTAGTGAGTTATTTAGAAAAAAAATAAATTATGCTTATGAAGTGTTTTACATAATAGGTATTACTTGCTTTTTGCAGCATGGCAAGGAATACATAATTTTGTTGCGTGGGTATTTATTGTTAATTATGTTACTTTCCAACAGCGTATTGAAAGACAATAAATTATATGGTAGTATCATTAGTGATATCCATATATAGTATTGGATGATGTTTGATAATAGTGAATTTTACACAGAAAGGTAAGTGTGGGATAAAAATGAGAGGTTTTTCAGATAGCTTTATAAGAAACCTTACACCAAATGTAAGCGTGTATAAGCGTGGTGTAACGTTGGTAAGTAAGATATTGGAATTCGAGTATTACGAAGACGATAATACAATACATGCTGTTGTTGAGGGCACATATGACTACAATGTGTTTATTGAGTTCAACAAAAGCGGTTCTCTGAAAAGTTACTCTTGCGAGTGTGAAGCATATAATTCATATTTTGGAGCATGTAAACATGTTATAGCTGTTATGAATTATGCCAATAGATTTTTTGATGAAGATAATGAGCAAGTGGATATATTTTCAGACCCTTTCAGAGGTGTTTTACCTTTGTCAGAGCTGGGTGTTGGTTTGGTAAAGAAGTACAAAACCAAAGCCAGTTTGTGGATTAGCAATTCCCTTACTTCCGGTAGATCCATGAATTTGCCGTATATAGAGCTTCAATTGAAAGTTGGCATAGACAGGCCTTATATTATTAAAAGCATTCCGGACTTTTTGGATTCATTGGACAAAGGTCGTATAACCATATTCGGGAAAAAATTTACACTTGATCCGTCAGAAGTTTATTTTGACGGATTCGATAAAGAACTTCTGGATTTTATAAGTGACCTCTACAGAAGTGAAAAAAACCGGAGTAATTTTTTGTACCCATATTATTATGATACTTTAAGTATTTTCAATAAAAATACCGTAATGCTTTTTGAAGATAACTTAAAAAGGTATTTTGAACTTGTTAAGAACAGGAAACAACCCATAAATTTTTTTGGTGACTATGTATCTGAATTAAGAATATACGATGACTTTGACATAAATATCAAGCTTGAGGAAAAAGAAGGGCTGATGCTTCTTGAAGCTAATTATAATGAGGATGAGAAAATTGCCCCTTTAACCAGCGATTTTGAGTATATCTTTAATCCATATAAGCATACGATATACAAAATTCCGAAGGAAAAGACCAGGCTTATTGAAAAAATTCACGGTATCCGTCAGCGTAAGAAAAAACCTGTTTTCAGAATCGACAAACAGGAACAGGAAAGTTTTTTCAGAGGTTTTTTCAGTGATGTAAAAAAGGCTTGCAGGGTAACAATTGATCCTCAGTTAGAGGAAAAAATTATTGAAAGCACTCTGATACCGAAGGTTTATTTTGATGTGTTCAATGAAGGCATTTGTGCAAGGATTGATTTCTGTTATGGAGAGAAGGTAATAAATCCTTTTGATGAACACAGCGGCAATGATAATTCAATGCTTTTAATGAGGAACTATGAGCAGGAAGAGCAAATAACAGGATTTTTAAATTCCGCAGGAATGGTGCTGAATAAAGGTTTTTTGATTATGCAGGATGAAGAAGATCTGGTGGAGTTTATAAATCATGATATAGACAAACTTAAAGAAATGGCTGAAGTATACTATTCGGAAGAGTTTAAGGAGATTAAGGTTAGGAGTATTGGAAAAGTTCAGTTGGGGGTACGGCTCAATACTGAATCAAATCTTCTGGAATTTGATTTTGATGTGGAAGATTTCGATGACGGTGATCTGACTTTGCTTCTTAATTCCATACGGGAGAAAAAGAAGTATTACCGGCTGAAAAGCGGCTCAATACTAAACCTCAACAACAAAGAACTTAATGATATTTCAGGGCTTTTAAACGATCTTTGTATTGATACAAAAAGCTTCAAGGACGGAATTGTAAATCTTCCGGCCAACAGAGCGCTTTTTATAGATAACTATGTCAATGATAAGAAGATAAAGAGCATTAAAAGAAATAAAAAGTATGAGCAGCTTGTAAAAGAAATCACAAATCCTAAGGATTTGAGTTTTGAACCGGTTGACGGACTTGAACAAGTATTGAGAGAATACCAGAAGTTTGGCTTTAAATGGCTTAAGACTCTTTCGCATTATGGATTCGGGGGGATTCTTGCTGATGACATGGGGCTTGGAAAGACGCTTCAGGTTCTTGCTTTTATAAAGGATGAGATGAAGATTGGTAATAATAAACCTTGTCTGGTTGTGGCGCCAACATCTCTTGTTTACAATTGGAAGGATGAGGTTTCAAAATTTGTACCTGAGCTTCGTGTAAATGTAGTTCATGGTATAAAAGCTGAGAGAATAAAAATGATGGATTCTTTTTGTGACAGTGATATTTTAGTTACTTCTTACGGAGCTCTTAAAAGGGACATTGATAGGTATAAAGACAAAGAGTTTTCATACATTTTTGTGGATGAAGCACAGCACATAAAAAACCCGAAAACTATAAATGCGAGTAGTGTTAAGAGTCTGAGGGCGAAAGGCTATTTTGCACTTACGGGGACACCGATTGAAAACAGCTTGACAGAGCTATGGTCAATATTTGATTTTGTTATGCCGGGCTATTTGCTAAATCATAATAAATTTGTTGAAAAGTTTGAAAAGCCTATTGTACGGAATAATGACAAGGAAGCATTAAAAACCCTTTCAAGGTTTATCAAACCTTTCGTATTAAGAAGGCTGAAAGGTGATGTTTTAAAAGAACTGCCGGATAAAATTGAAAGTAAAATGGTTGCAGATATGTCTCTGGAACAGAAAAAGCTGTATATAGCCTATCTTAAAAAAGCAAAAGGAGAGATAGCTGCGGAAATTGAACAAAAGGGTATGGAAAAGAGTAGAATAAAGATTCTTGCGGCTCTTACCCGTTTAAGGCAGATTTGCTGTCATCCGGCAACATTTATTGAGGGCTACAATGGTACCAGCGGCAAATTGGAAAGTCTAAAGGAGCTTCTTGAAAATTCAATTGATTCAGGACATAGGGTGTTGCTGTTTTCACAGTTTACCGCCATGCTTGAAATTATTGGCAGAAACCTTAAGAATTCCGGTATACCATACTTTTACCTTGATGGATCGACAAACGCCAGAGATAGAATAGATATGGTAAACAGGTTTAATTCCGGTGAAAAATCCATATTCCTTATATCATTAAAAGCAGGAGGTACCGGTCTGAATCTGACAGGAGCAGACATGGTTATACATTACGATCCGTGGTGGAATCCAGCGGTGGAGGACCAGGCAACGGATCGTGCCTATAGAATGGGTCAGACAAAGGCTGTCCAGGTATTTAAGATGATTACAAAGGATACTATTGAAGAGAAGATATTTAAGCTGCAGGAAAAAAAGAGAGGGCTAATAAACAGTATAATAAAACCCGGCGAGAATCTTTTGACAAAACTTGGAGAGGAAGAGATAAGGGAGCTGTTCCAGTTATAGAACGTGGCAGAAGATTAAATGGTGCATAATGGACATGTCAATAAGAAGTATTGTTTTATATGGGAAAGATTCAATGGGTAGAGAAATAAATTCATTTTTTATTAACAGAAGTACTTTATGGCATAGTGATAAGTAAACATAGTGTGTAAACCTTTAAATATTTCTGAAAATATTGGATTGTCGCAAACAATATACTTTATGAGTCAGGGGACGGTTCTCTGACTCACTGACTCAAATGAATTGAATTCTATTATGGGGCACAAGTTTCTTAACGCAAGTGGTATGGCTAAAAGCCTGCATTCACTTAGCTACACAATCAGTTTACTTGAATTGTGCCAAGTGAATCGAGTGAGTCGGAGAACCGTCCCCTGACTCTTTTTAGAATTTTCTTACTACAACCTGGTCTCTTAACATTGTCCAAATGGCAGGGTCTTCCATTCCCAAGCGCCAAAGGGCAATTCCTTTTATGCCAAGCTCCCAGGCCAATTGAATCTTGGCATATATGCTTCTTGCATTTTCAAACCATACCTCGTGGTCGTTGCCTTGGGCGTCTGTATAGGCAAACATAGGGGTTTGGGTTCTTTCGTCAAATATAATCTCTTTGTTGTATCTTTGAGCAAGGTCGACAGCCATTCTGTAAGACGCGTAAGTACTTCTCCCTGTTGTGAGATTAAAGTCAAACCCAAAGACAGATACTGCCCCTACTACTTTTTCCTTCGGCATCTTTGTAATGGTGTATCTCAAAACTCTTTCCATCCAGCCTATGGATACCACAGGACCAGGACCGCTTCCAGGCCAACCATGCTCATTATAGAGCATGACAACAAACTCATCTACCGCCCTTCCTATTGCAGCGTAATTGAAGGGGTCAGAAAACGGATTGAACGGTTGGTCGCTAACTCTCGCAGGTATGGAAGCCGAGAAGTAATATCCTCTTGGACGGAGCACTTCTCCTATCTCTGCGTAAAGCAGGGATAGGTTGTCGCTATCCTCAATAAAAACATCCTCAATGTCTATGTTCACTCCGTCAAAGCCGTACCTTTCGATGAGCCTTACCAGGTTAAGTGCAAAAGCTTGCCTGTTCCGGGGGTCTGAAACCAATACCTTTACAACATTTTTGGCAAGAGTAGTTCCGCCGGGTCTGTATAGGAGATTATGAACCACCGGAAGAATTTTTACATTATTTCTGTGGGCTATTGCCACAAGGTTTTCCACATCACGATCGGTAAACTCACCGAAATTTTCAATGGTAGTCGGATTGTTTGCACTGATTCTGAACATGAAAAGACCAGTTTCAGATAGCAAACCAGTATTATTGGAGAAGGATGTGAAGGAGCTTGGGAGGGCAGGACCCTCTTCAAGGGTATAAAAACCCAAAACTCCGGTAACTGGCTTGCTTCCGCTGTAAACGTTGCGGGTTACGATATTTTTGGATATCCAGCCGTCTCTTCCGTTATGTAAACGAACTCTATACCAGTCACGGCTGAATGCGAGTACAGGAAGTTTTGCATTTCTTGTCATACGCGTTATTACTTCATAGTTTGTGCCGGGACCTCTCCGGATATTTGCGGTTACCGCATTTACAACCACTTCGGTATAGTATGGGATGGTAAGCCTTTGACCAATTCTCAGATCTGTCGAGGTCAGGTTGTTTAATGCCATAATACTATCAACCGTTGTATTATATCTTGCTGCGATGAGATATAAAGAGTCGCCCGCTTTTACGGTGTATATTGTTGGAATTTGCCTTTCTGAAGGTATATATAGATTTTGTCCAATATAAATTGTGTTTCCTGTAAGCTGATTGGCATTTTTTATTTGTTCAATTGTTACTCCAAATCTTTGGGAAAGCAAATACAGAGAATCACCTGGCTGTACTGTATACCACATCTTCCTCATCATTCCTTTATTATGATATTTTTATCATAATCAGTGTATTCATACAGTACGGATATTGTGCGTAAATTAGCACATAAGCTTTTCCCAGAGTTCATATAGCTCTTCAAGTCTTTTATTCAATTTATCCTGTTCATTATTAAGCTCCAGGAGACGCACATGGTCGCTTAAAACTTCTTCCTGCTGCATTTGCTCACTTATAGTCTGTAGATGGTCTTCAATGTAAGCTATTTCGTTTTCTGTATCGGTTAGCTGCTTTTCAAGCCTGCGTTTTTTAGCCCTTTCTTCCTTGACAGCAAGGTGCTCAAGCTTGGCGTAAGATATGCCCGTATTCTCACTGCTTTCGGAAGAAACACTGCCTAATCCGGCCTTGTAGCTCTGATAATCGGAATAATTACCTTTATAGTCAATACAATGATTTTTATCAAGCTCAATAATTCTTGTTGCCAGTTTGTCTATAAAGTATCTGTCATGAGAAACGATAAGAAGTGTACCGTCAAAGTCTGACAGAGAGTTCTCAAGTACTTCCCTTGAATTTATATCAAGATGATTTGTGGGTTCATCCAGAATAAGAAAGTTAGCTCGTGAAAGCATTAATTTCAAAAGGGATACCCTGCTTTTCTCGCCACCGCTCAATATTGAAACGGGCTTAAAAACATCCTCGCCTTTGAACAGGAACATTGCCAGTGAATTTCTGATTTCTGTCTGGGTAAGCTTTTCGTTTGAGTCCCATACCTCGTCGATTACTGTTTTATCAAGAGTCAATGTCTCCTGCTCCTGGTCGTAATATCCAAGTTCAACATTATGACCGTATTCAAAACTGCCTGCGGTCTCTTTCAGCCTCCCTGCAAGTATTTTAAGAAAAGTGGATTTTCCACAGCCGTTTGGACCTAAAATAAAAACCCGTTCATTTCTTTCCATTCTAAAGGTTATACTATCAAAAAGGGGTTTTCCGGGGTACTCTTTTGACATGTTTTCAACAAAGAGTACATCCTTTCCACTTGTTATACTGCTTCTAAATTTAAAATTTATTTTGTCGGGTGCGTATTTTGGACGATCTATTTTTTCCATTCGGTCTATTGCTTTTTGCCTGCTTTCGGCAGCTATAATATTCTTTTCCCGATTCCATCTTTTTTGCTGTTCAATAAATGCCTGCATTCTGGATATTTCCTTTTGCTGGTTTTCATAGTGCCGTTGCTGTAATTCCCTGTCTTGGGATTTTTGCTTGATATATGCCGAATAGTTGCAGTTATATAGCTTGCACTCACAATTTTCAATCTCAAGGGTTTTATTTGTGATTTTATTGAGGAAAAATCTATCATGGGATATAATCATAACACATTTTTTATAGCTCGAAAGAAAGTCCTCCAGCCATTCTATTGCACTAATATCAAGATGATTTGTAGGCTCATCCAAAAGCAGAATGTCAGGTTCTGAAAGCAGGAGTTTTGCCAATGCAAGCCTGGTTTTCTGACCTCCGCTCAATATTTTAATGTTTAGGCTGAACTCATGCTCAGCAAATCCCAGACCCTTTAAAACTCCTTTTGCTCTTCCGGGATATTCATATCCTCCCATGCGGGAAAACTGTTCGATTAATCTATCGTACTCCTTCATATATGAGTTTAAAAGCTCTTCATTTTTCTCTAAGCTTATAAATTTTTCAAGTTGTTTGATGCGTGCTTCCATATCAATAAGATAAGAGTAGACTGACATAATTTCATCAAGAATACTTTTTGAGGAATCAAGTCCAGAGTTTTGCTCAAGGTAGCCAAGCTTTGTGTTTTTGGCAATATGAATTTCGCCGCTGTCTGGCTTGTAGTCCGTTGTTATAATTCTAAACAGCGTGGATTTGCCAGCTCCATTGACGCCTACGACTCCTATCCTGTCATTTTCCTGAGCACTGAAGGATATATTCTCAAGTATTTTGTCTTCCCCAAAGGAAAGACTTATATTATTGCAATTCAGAATAATCATATTAATTACACCTCAAAAAATAAATCAACGTATCCAATTGTAGCAGAGTTCAATCTTTCAAGCAATATTGACAATAAAATAACAAAGGTGTTATAATCATAACGCAACTTAAAGCTACTATCAAAATGGTTGATTATGTTGAGATAAGCAGATGAACCATGTATTTTGACTTTTTGAAAAGAATAGCACAATAGTCAAAAAAGTACATACAAAGGACACCAAAATAAATAGTTTGAGGTGAGGGTGAATGGGTTTGGATAAGAAGATTTCTATGGCTGTAATCAAGCGTTTACCCAGATACTACAGGTATCTATCTGATTTGCTCAAGTTGAACATGGATAGGGTTTCTTCAAAGGAATTAAGCTTGAGAATGGGAATTACGGCTTCTCAAATCCGTCAAGATTTAAATTGTTTCGGAGGATTTGGACAGCAGGGATATGGATATAATGTAGAATATTTGTATAAGGAAATAGGCAATATTCTTGGAGTAAATGAAAAGTTTAGTGTTATTATTATAGGTGCAGGCAATATGGGACAGGCTCTTGCGAACTATTCCAATTTTGAAAAAAGGGGTTTCAACATAATAGGTATTTTTGATACAAACCCCGATTTGGTAGGCAGAAAGATCAGGG
This sequence comes from uncultured Oscillospiraceae bacterium, assembly GCA_964409165.1. Classification (GTDB taxonomy): domain Bacteria; phylum Bacillota; class Clostridia; order Acetivibrionales; family Acetivibrionaceae; genus CAYPCH01. The sequence continues at coordinate 8,523 of CAYPCH010000020.1, forward strand.
GTATAGAGATTATGCACCTTGACAGTGCGGAGAAATTCGTTAAAGATTTTGAAATAGACATTGCAATGCTCTGTGTACCTTACGATCAGACACCAGATGTGGCTGATAAGTTAGCCCGTATGGGGGTCAAAGGTTTATGGAACTTCTCACCTATGGATTTAAAACTTTCCTATGATGTTATTATAGAAAATGTACACCTAAGCGACAGCCTGATGGTATTAGGATACAGAATGACCGAAAAGTTTAGGGGTAAGGAATACTGAAACATTTACTTCTACTTTTTCGAGAACGCTATTTGTTTACAAATAAGCGTTAAGCGAAAATAATAGTAGAAGTGATGTTTCAGTATTCCAAGGAATACTGAAACATTTACTTCTACTTTTTCGAGAACGCTATTTGTTTACAAA
>CAYPCH010000020.1:9029-38037 GCA_964409165.1 uncultured Oscillospiraceae bacterium
AATAAGCGTTAAGCGAAAATAATAGTAGAAGTGATGTTTCAGTATTCCAAGGAATGAAACATTTACTTCTACTTTTTCGAGAACGCTATTTGTTTACAAATAAGCGTTAAGCGAAAATAATAGTAGAAGTGATGTTTCAGTATTCCAAGGAATGAAACATTTACTTCTACTTTTTCGAGAACGCTATTTGTTTACAAATAAGCGTTAAGCGAAAATAATAGTAGAAGTGATGTTTCAGTATTCCAAGGAATGAAACATTTACTTCTACTATTCCCAAAAAGGTATTTATGCGTTATTGGTTGAAGGTTATCCTAACAACGTACCGTTAAATTCGACTTTATAATTATATTTTATCGACATTCTGTTCTTCATGAGAGTAATAAACAATGCTGTTATTTTGGGGTCAAACTGTGAGCCAGAACATTTCTCAAGCTCTCTTAGAGCATCTTCTACAGACATTCCTTTTCTGTAAGGTCGTTCGGATATCATTGCGTCAAATGAATCGGCAACACATAATATCCTTGCACCAAGACTGATGTTTTCCCCTGCAAGACCGTCGGGATAGCCCTTTCCATCGTATCTTTCATGATGGTGTTTTACATAATCTATAAGTTTGTCTCTGCCTGAAAGAGGTTCCAGAATATTTGCGCTATGAATTGGGTGCTGACGTACCAACTCAAATTCATAATCTGTGAGGCGTCCTATCTTATTAAGAATGGTTTTGGGCAATTCAATTTTACCTATATCATGTAAAAGACCAGCATAAAGGAGAGACTGAATTTCTTTTAATTCGAGCCCTAAGGCTTCTCCGATCATTGCAGCATAGGAAGCTACCCTTTCACAATGTCCGACGGTATACTTGTCTTTTGTGTTTATGGTACTCAACAAACCTTTAAATACTCCGATCATCTGCTCATCCGATTTCATATTTTTATTTATTTGAAGCATAATGTCCTGATAAAAGTTTACTCTACTTTCTCCCAGATTCTTTGCCTGATAAAGTGCTGAATTTGCGTGAGTTAAAAGCTCTTCCTTGCTACTTGATATGTGCGGATACTCTGATAAGCCTATTGAAAGTGTAATTTTATTTAACGATCCGTCATCAAAAATAATTTTTTTCATTTTTTCGAATTCCCCATTAATTCGTCGTGCTTCATATTCCAATAGCTTTATGTCCTTGTCTTTTATCAGTATGGCAAATTCATCACCACCGTACCTGTATAATGTAGATTTGCCGCTGATGATGGATTTCAATACCTTGGCAGTGTTTTTAAGGACAATATCTCCCATATCGTGCCCGTAAAGGTCGTTATACATTTGGAAATTATCAATATCAACCAGTACCAATCCAACAGAATCGTAGCTTTTTAGGACTCTGTCAAGTATCGAATGAAAATATCTCTGATTATATACATCGGTCAAGTCATCGGTGACAGCAAGCCGACTGAGCTCTCTTCTGTGATTTTCCTGTCTGATTGACATTATTCCCACTATCATTACCCATAGTGCACACATTATTGTGTAAATCATACCTATAGAATAGGCAAAAAGTTGTGTATGAACATATGAATGTGTCACAATTATAAAATCCTTAATATTAAACAATACGGCAATCAGCATTCCTCCAAGACCGAACCTGAAAGCCAAATAAATTGAAAGAAATGCCTGCATTTGCCCAAGAATAACTCTTCCTTCTACAGTGCATATGATCTGTATTAGAAACAAAACAATATTGATAATAATACAGGCAGCAAATTCAAGTTTTCTATTAAAGGTAGAAAGATATTCAGTTTTAAAACTAAAATAGCGTTGCTTAATAGAAGCTATACTCATAAATTACACTTCCTGTTAAAATAATAGGTAAATAAGAAACAGAAAAGTAACTTGCTTTGAGTGACCTAATGTTGTTTAAATGCATTGTGAAATTAGTAAACATATAGTGTAAGCCTGTTAAATTCAGATAATGTGAAGAATTAGAAAAAAATGTGAAAGTACTCTTAAGTCTACATAAAACAAAAAGTATATTTATATATTTATTCTATATGAATAAACATGAGATGTCAATTTTACTTTGTGAAATTGTGAAATTTAGTACTAAAGTCTATGGGTCTATTTGACTAATTGCATTTGATTATTGGAAAGAAATTAAATATAATTAAAGTGTATGAAAGGAAATTGAAGTGCGATGTAAAGCCTTTATCGCATTCAATATATATTTTCTTTTGATGAGGGGGAGGAATATGAAAATTAAAAGAAAAATTATGAAAAGATTTGTCTCGTGTTTGTGCATTGCTGCACTGACGGCTTCTGTGTTTTTTCTTACCAATGTCTATGCGGCGGGTAAATTTGACTATGCTAAAGCTCTAAATTATTCAATTATTTTCTATGATGCGAACAAATGCGGTAATGACGTAACGGTAAACAATGAGTTTGACTGGAGAGGAGCCTGTCATACTTGTGACGGAAGTGATGTTGGATTGGACCTGACAGGAGGATACCACGATGCAGGAGACCATGTGAAGTTCGGCTTGCCACAAGGGTATACAGCAGCAGTTCTGGGGTGGTCTTTGTATGAGTTTGAAGGTGTTTTTGATGCAACTGGCGAGAAGGCAAAGATGCTTGAACAGCTAAAGTACTTCACTGATTATTTTCTTAAGAGCCACCCCGATTCAAACACATTTTATTATCAGGTAGGAGACGGAGAGCTTGACCATCAGTATTGGGGGTCGCCCGAGATTCAGGTGGAGGAAAGGGAGACAAAGTGTGTAGCGGATGCATCCAATCCGGCTTCAGATGTGTTGGGAGAGACATCGGCAGCACTCGCTCTTATGTATCTGAATTATAAAGACATTGATGCTACATATGCCAATAAGTGCCTAAATGCGGCAAAAGAGCTTTATTCTATGGGAAAGGGCAATCCCGGCAGAGGCGATGGACAGTATTTTTACCAGTCGACAAGCATATATGATGACTTGGCCTGGGGTGCAATATGGTTATATATTGCTTCGAATGACAGTACATACCTTGAGGATGCAAAGGAGTTCGTGTTAAAGCGGAACCAGAACAATAATGACCCTCTGCAGCATAGATGGACAATGTGTTGGGATGATATGTATGTTCCGGCACTGTTAAAACTTGCCGAACTCACTGGGGATCCGGTGTACAAAGGAGGTATTGAGTACAACCTGGATTATTGGATGAATTCAATTGAAACAACTCCTGGCGGTTTGAGGTTTGTCCACTACTGGGGAGTATTAAGGTATGCAGCTTCGTCATCAATGATTGCACTTATTTATTATAAACAGAATCCCGACAGCAAGTACCTTGATTTTGCGAAGTCTCAAATTGACTATATACTCGGAGATAATCCCATGAACATGTCCTATGTTGTAGGATACGGAAGCAATTGGTCCGAGCACCCACACCACAGAGCAGCCCAGGGCGCTCAGGGTTATGCCGATAATGCCAACTATGCACCTGCAAAGTATTTGCTGTTGGGTGCATTAATAGGCGGACCGGACAATGATGATAAATTTTTAGATAGTGTGGTAGAATACCATTACACAGAAGTTGCAATTGACTACAATGCCGGTTTTGTAGGAGCTTTGGCGGGCATTATAAAGCATTTTGGAGGAATTAGTATTCCTGAGAAAACACATTATCCTGTGACTACACCAACATCTACACCAAGCCCATCAACTTTAAACCCGGAAATTATCTATGGCGATCTCAACGGGAGCGGGGATGTTAACTCTACGGATTATGCACTTTTGAAAAGGTGTCTTCTTGGGACGGTGGATCAGAGTTCGGTTAATCTTAGTGCTGGCGATGTGGATAATAGCGGGGACATAAACTCTACCGACTATGCATTGATGAAAAGGTATTTGCTGGGGATTATTGATAAATTCCCTGCTGATAAACAGTAAATGAAAAGTGGAAAAGAAGGAAAAGGAAATCCAGCAAAAAGCGAGGAACTTGACGTCCCTCGCTTTTTGTTAAATAAACCTTATTTTTAATAAATTTTATTTACTACAGCTTGTTAAGCACTGGAATGAAATCGGGGTATACTATATCAAGAATTTGAGTTTTTCTAATCATTGTTTCATCTTCTGCAATAAGTCCTGCAACGCATAAAGCCATTGTTATGGAAGGAACGTTATGACCTTCTATAACAGTTCCCTTTAGTGGCTTTCCTCCTTGTATTATCAGTCCATCGTCGGTTTCCTGAACCAAAGCTCCAAGTTTGGACAGCTCAACAGTCAGAAGTTTGATTTTGTTGGATTCTTTGATTTTAAAGCCCTTTAAATCCTTTATTACGGTTGTTCCTTTTGCCATGGTTGCAGCAACAGCAATTAAAGGAATCTCATCAATAAGCCTTGGTATAATATCACCTTCAACTGTTGTACTTTCCAAGGAAGAAGACATTACTCTTATATCGGCAACCTTTTCGTTACTGATTGTGCGCTCGTTAAGAATTTCTATTTTTGCCCCCATGGATTTAAATACATCGATAATTCCTGTTCGTGTTGGATTAACGCCTACATTTTTAATGGTAACATCGGAATTTGGCACTAAAAGCCCAGCTGTTATAAAATATGCAGCTATTGAAATATCACCGGGAATTTCTATGCGTTTTGCATACAAGTTCTCAGCTCTGCGGCTTGTAACTTCAAGCCCGTTGACTTTGATATCGGCTCCTAAATAATTCAACATAAGTTCTGAGTGATCTCTCGATTTGACAGCTTCAATAACCTTGGTTTCTCCTTCTGCATAAAGACCTGCAATAAGAATCGGAGATTTAATAGAGGTTTCCATAAGTGAAAGGTTATGTGTCATGCCCTTTAATTGCGATGAGGATATTGACAGCGGACACAAATTCCCATCATCTCTACCTCTGATGTTGGCACCCATACGCCTAAGAGGTTTTACTACTTTGCCGACAGGTTTCCTAAGTGAGGATTCATCTCTTGTTACCATGGTACTAAAGGGTTGACCTGATAATACTCCTACCAAAAGCCTTAGGGCTGTTCCGGATCTTCCTGCATTTAAAGTGGATGCGGGAGGCATTAATCCAAAAAGACCGTTGCCATGAATTTTGACCTTGTTGTTGGAGAGTATCTCTATACTCACCTGCATTTTTCTAAAACAGTCAATAGTGCTCAGACAGTCTTCGCTCATTAAAAGTCCGTCAACTTCAGTAGTTCCTTTGGCCAAAGAGCCGAACAGGATGGCTCTGTGAGAAATAGACTTATCACCGGGTACCGTTAGCTCGCCTCTTAATGAATCTCTTTGCTCAATTAACACGCTTTATTCCCCCATTTCTGTAATTGTGTGAGTCTGAATCCTTCGGAGTAAGTGCAGCTTTTAAATAGCAAATTGTTGCTTTTAATAAGGTATGAATTTAAATATTATATACCTTGTAGCCTTTGTCTGCCAGTAAAGCAAATGCGGCCGACATACTGTCCGGGTCGGATAATGTAACCCTGAGACAGCCCTGCTCAAACTCTCTGCTGTTTGAAACATTTATGTTTTTTATATTAATGTTGTTTTTGCCTAAAAGTGTAGCTATTTCACCGATTATACCGGGTTTATCGATAACATCTACTACAATTTCATTGAGTGGAAGTAGCAAGCCTCTTCTGCTGTTTGAAAATGAATCCCTGTAATTTTTGGCAGACTCAAAGAAATTGTAGATACTGCTTGAATCGTCATTTTCAATATATTCTATAAACCTGTCTATTGACTCAACAAATTTATCCAAAACAGTTTTAATTTTTTCTTTATTGCTAAGAACAATATTTTCCCACATTTGAGGACTCGAAGAAGCTATTCTTGTTATATCCTTGAATCCTCCGGCAGCAAGTAACTGCATTTTTGCATCATTCGAACCCGACTCTCGTACCACATTTACAAGTGCTGATGCAATAACATGAGGCATATGGCTTATAGTTGCAGCTATTTTGTCATGCTCTTGTGCGTCAAGCTTTACAGGAATTGCACCTATTCCTTCCACCAAGTCTGTCATTGTATTGATTGATGATTCAGTGGTGCTTTTTGCAGGTGTCAGTATATAGTATGCATTTTCGAATAAATGTGCAAAGCCAGAAGAAAAACCTGTTTTTTCTGTTCCAGCCATTGGGTGACCGCCTACAAAGCAGGGCGGATTATCCAATAAATTGATGCAATCAGTTATTTCGTTTTTTGTGCTTGCCACATCTGTCAGTATGCATCCCGGTTTAACGTGTTTATGAAGAAGCTTGATATATTCTATAGCGCTTTTTACTGGAGTACATATGAATATTATATCGGAATCATATACTGAACTGCTTAACTGTATATATCCTTCTTTTATATACCCTTCTTTAATAGCGGTATTCAGATTTTCGGCGTTTATATCCACTGCTATGATTCTGTTTACCGCCAAGCGTTCTTTCAATGCTCTTGCTAAAGAGCCGCCTATAAGACCCAAGCCTATTATGCATACTTTTTTATCCGCCATATTTAAACTCTCTTCCTAATATGTCGGCAATTTTTTCGATATCTTTACATAATTCGTTAAACTCTTCAGGAGATAATTGCTGTGCAGCATCTGACAGCGCGCATTTCGGATTGGGATGGACTTCTATTATAAGACCGTCGGCTCCGGCGGCTATAGCTGCCTTTGAAAGAGGAGAAATAAACTGGGACTTTCCTGCTGCATGACTCGGGTCTACTATAACAGGAAGATGGCTAAGATGTTTTACAACCGGAACAGCACTTATATCCAAAGTGTTTCTTGTTGCAGTTTCAAAAGTACGGATTCCTCTTTCACATAGTACAACATTGTAATTGCCTTCGCTCATTATGTATTCTGCAGCATTCAACCACTCATCAATGGTGGTTGAAGCACCTCTTTTGAAAAGCACAGGCTTTTTTGAGCGCCCGATTTCTCTTAAAAGTTGAAAGTTTTGAACATTTCTGGCTCCTACCTGAAACATATCAACATATTTTTCTGCTACCTCAACAGCTTTTTCACAGGTTACTTCAGAAATTATCAGAAGACCGGTTGCGTCCTTTGCTTCTTTTAATAATTTGAGACCTTCTTCTTCAAGTCCCTGAAAGGCGTATGGAGATGTTCTGGGCTTAAATGCTCCACCTCTTAAAAACTTGGCTCCTGATTTTTTAACCTCAAGAGCAGCAGTCATTATCTGTTCACGACTCTCCACTGCACATGGACCCGCCATAAGGACAAGCTCTTTTCCTCCGATTTTTACTCCGTTTATATCCACTACACTTGCTTCAGGTTTGAAAGTTTTGCCTGCAAGCTTGTATGACTCAACTATAGGTACAAGCTTTTCAACGCCTGACATCAGTTCTATAGGTATATCGCTCAGTTTCCTTTTGTCTCCGATGACCCCTATAATGGTTCTTTCAGCACCTTCTGATACATGCACGCCCAATCCAAGAGAGCCTAAGACCTTGGATATTTCCCGGATATCATTTTCTTTTGACTCCGGTTTCATAACAATAATCATGAATTTTTACTCCTTCCATACAATTATATAAAAAAGTCAAAAGACCAGTTTTACAAATACTATAGCGTTTTAATCCGGGTTCTATCTTTATATAAATGTACAATGAGAATATGGAATTGTCAATAAAAATAAAAAGCATAAGAAATGCAATTATTACCTGATGCTTTGAAACACATTAAATATATATTATAATGTAATATATCACGGAAATGATTCTATATAAATCGCAATAATGATATTACAAGGAATGTGTTGGATTATTGCAATATTAAATCAATGTAATATAAGTGCAATGAAAATCTTTATTGCATTATATATATATATAGAAAAGTTTGATTTTCGTGATGAATTTCGTGGTGTTTTATTAAGAAATGTATACTTGGCAAATAAATTTGACTATAAAAAAGGATATTTAAAAAAATAGTAGAATATAAAAAATATATTGCTATAGATATATTTTTAGTATGCATGGCAGTAACGTCGAATATTGATTTCTTTACAGCAAGCTTTTAAAGAGATGGAACTGTGAAACCATAAGCATTTGATGCATTTTACAGTTCACTGTCTCTGATGTATGAATTCCTAACCGTTTTTCTAAAAGTTTTTGTTAAAAAAAACTTTTTAGGAGTTATAGTTGGCATTTTTATCGCAGCACGCTTAGAAGAGGTAGGAAGGTAAAAGTCTGAAGAACCCGGTAATGGTGAAAATATAGATTCCATCACTATTTCACTTATTACTTGAAATGTATTTTTACAATTCACTGTCTCTTAAATTAATATAAGCTGCACGCTGGGGTATGAAATTCATTAAATATTTAAGGGGGAATTTTTATGAAAGAATTTTCTACGGAAAAGATCCGCAATATTTGCTTTATGTCTCACAGTGGAGCCGGCAAAACAACTCTTGCGGAAGCAATGCTGTTAAACACAGGTGTACTGGAGAGATTCGGTAAAGTTGAGGATGGAACAACTACTTCAGATTATGACCCAGAGGAGATTAAAAGAAAGAATTCAATAAGTACTTCTATTTGTCCGTGTGAGTGGAAAGATTATAAAATCAACGTTATCGATACTCCAGGATATTTTGACTTCGTAGGAGAAATTAAACAGGGAATCAGAGTTTCAGACAGTGCTGTAATTCTTGTTTCTGCGAAGAGCGGCGTTTCTGTCGGGACTGAAAAATCATGGGCACATGCAGTTGAAAGAAATATTCCGAGAATGTTTTTTGTAAACAAAATGGATGACGAAAATGCCAACTTCTTCGGGGTTATGGAACAACTGGTAAATGCTTTTGGTAAGAATGTTATCGCACTTGAAATACCCATAGTTGAAGATGGGAAATTCATAGGATATGTTGACATTGTTACCTTGAAAGCTAAAAAAGTTGATAAGGATAAACTGGTTGATATAGAGATACCTTCGGGGTTAAGTGATAAAATAAAAGAAATAAAAAGTGCATTGACTGAAGCGGTTGCTGAAACAAGTGAAAAACTAATGGAAAAATTCTTTGATGGTCAGGATTTTACAGCAGAAGAAATTAACCAAGGACTTCGCAAAGGTGTTAAAGAAGGTTCTTTAGTACCCGTTTTTTGCGGCTCTGCCATTAATAATCTTGGTGTTAAAATATTGATGGACTCAATCATAGATTTGATGCCCTCTCCTGCCGATACCGATGCTGTAAAAGCTGAGAAGCTGGGTAAAGATGAAAAGGTTGAGCTTAAACCAGTGAGCGATTCGCCTCTTTCCGCGCTGATATTTAAAACTATTGCAGACCCCTTTGTAGGGAAAATCTCACTTCTGAGAGTGTATTCGGGTACGTTGAAGTCTGATTCAGTTGTTTACAATTCATCTACAGAAAAGACTGAGAAGATATCCCAGTTGTTTGTAATGAGGGGTAAGAAGCATTTGAATGTAGATAAACTTGTTGCAGGCGATATAGGAGCTGTGGCAAAGCTTCAGCAGGTCAATACCAACGATACGCTGTGCGAACAATCGAATCCTATAGTTCTAGACAAGATTGTATTTCCAGAGCCTGTTATTTCGATGGCTGTTGAGCCTAAGAGCAAGGGCGACGAGGAGAAAATAGGAAGTGGCCTTAATAGGCTTCAGGCTGAGGATCCGACATTTAAGGTTTCAATCAACACTGAAACTCACCAGACACTTATTTCCGGGATAGGAGAACTTCACCTTGATGTTGTAGTCAGCAAGCTGAATTCAAAATTCGGTGTATCTGTTGATCTTATAAATCCTAGAATACCGTACAGGGAAACTATCAAGAAGAAGATTAAAGTGGAGGGAAAGCACAAAAAGCAGTCAGGCGGTCACGGACAATATGGACATGTGTGGATAGAGTTCGAGCCTGGAGAAGAAGAAGGACTTACTTTTGAAGAAAAGGTGTTTGGAGGGGCGGTTCCTAAGCAGTATTTCCCGGCCGTAGAAAAGGGACTTCTTGACAGTATTAAGAAAGGAGTTTTGGCAGGCTACCCTGTGGTTAACCTTAAAGCAACCCTTTTGGATGGTTCATACCACACTGTAGACTCTTCTGAAATGGCTTTCAAAGTTGCTGCAAGCCTTGCGTATAAAAAGGGATTGGTACAGGCATCCCCGGTTCTTTTAGAGCCAATTGCACATGTTGAAGTAACTGTTCCCGATAGCTACATGGGTGAAATTATTGGTGACCTGAATAAAAGAAGGGGAAGAATACTAGGAATGAATCCTTTGGAAAACGGTTTGCAACAGGTTGTTGCAGATGTTCCCGAAGCTGAAATGTTCAAGTATGTTACTGACCTGACGTCCATGACTCAAGGCAGAGGATACTTCAAGATGTGGTTTGAAAGGTATGAGGAAGCTCCTGCCAATGTAAGTCAGAAAGTAATAGAAGAAGCAAGCCAAACAATGACCGATTCGGAAGATTAATAATAAGGCATTGTTGGTTATATATTGTTTTAAAGTGTATATTTAAGAGAAATACGTGAAAGTACATTTTTGATGTGAAGCATGTCAAAAATGTACTTTCACATGTAAATTATAATTTTATGTTCGGAGTGGTTACCCTGATAAGTAAAGAGAAAAAGAATACACACCGCATATGGGAGGTTGACTTTTTAAGAGGTCTTCTTGTCGTGGGGATGATAATACTGCACATTCTATATGACTTAGAAGAGTTCTATGGTGCACCTATAAATTATTCGGGCGGTATAGTCAATGTGGTAGGGAAAATTGTTGCTTCGCTTTTTATATTTATTTCGGGTTTGAGTACCAATTTTAGCCGGAGCAGTTTCAAGCGCGGAGTGATTGTGTTTTTTTCAGCTATGCTGGTTACATTGATATCATATTTTTTTAATCCGGAAATTTATGTGGTGTTCGGAATACTTCATTTTATTGGAATATGCATGATTGTGTCACCTTTATTAAAAAAAATTCCGACAGCAAGTCTTTTCATACTGAGCTTTGTTTTAGTTTCTACCGTTTTTGTCATACCTCATATACATGTATCTGGCAACTATCTTTTCATGTTCGGTATATATAACCGGGATTTCTTTTCAGCCGACTACTATCCTCTTTTGCCGTGGTCGTGGCTATTTGTCGCCGGAATGGCATCAGGAAGGTTGATTTACAGGCAGAAAAAGAGTATCTTTAAATTCTCTGTTAACGACAATTTAATTAATATTATAGGAAGAAATTCACTTATTGTTTATCTTGTTCACCAGCCTGTAGTACTTGCACTTTTAACCCTGTTCATGAAATTGTTTTAGAGTTTTTTCTGCATATAATACCAACCCTTTGAGAAGAATAAATTGAAAAGTATTTGTTTAAAGGAGTGTTGGTGTAATGGCAAACAAAAATGATAAGAACAATATAAAGGACGAGCGCATAGAAGACGTAACAATGTACGGAGAGTTTATTCCTTCCTTTGACCAGTGGATAACTCCTAGCAGGCAGAGAAACAAAGCACGTCATCTTGAAGAAATAACAAAAGAGCTTTCTCCGGATGAAAAAAAGAAGAATAAAAATGATAAAAAGAGGAGTAATTAGGTAAAAGGGCTTTTAAAACACAAGTATGTGGCATTATATTAATGTAATTGCAAGATTTAAACTTTTTTAACATGCCTGTTCGTTGAACAGAGTATAAAAATGCTTTATAATATAATTGAAAGTCAAAGAAAGTCAAAATCAATACAAAGGGTGATAGTTATGGCAAGGCTTAGCGATCTTATTGAGACGTTTATAAAACAAATGATCAGCGATACGGATGGGACGATTGAAATTCAAAGGAATGAGCTTGCCAACCAGTTTAACTGCGTACCTTCACAGATAAATTATGTTTTAGACACAAGATTTACAACAGAAAGAGGATATTATGTGGAGAGTCGCAGGGGGGGCGGAGGTCACATAAGAATAAAAAGGGTAAACATAGAGCATAAGGGTGAGAATTACCTTATGCACATTGTTGCATCAATTGGTGATAATATCTCGCAGCAGTCGGCACATGCGTTCATTAACAATTTTGTTGATTATAATGTTATTACTTCGAGAGAAGGACTTATAATCAAGGCAGCTACAAGCGATAAGGCGCTTGTGTCTGTATCTGCCGTAGGAAGAGGCAGTTTAAGGGCTTCTATACTGAAAAACATGTTGATTTGTCTGTTGGTTTGATATAAGAGATACTGAAAAAACATAAGTTAATAGGGCAGCTTTTTTAATATTTATCAAAATATGTACATGAATCATCAATGTTTTAAATATATATATCACGAAAATGATTCTACATTAGGTTAAATATTAATGAGTTAAATATTAATAAGCTAAATATAATTATATTGAGCGTATACCTTTTTTGAAAGGAGTGAGGCAGATGCTTTGTCAGAAGTGTAATAAAAGAGCAGCCAATATACAGTTTGTACAAGTTATAAATAATAATAAACATGTTGTATACCTTTGTGAGAATTGTGCCAAGGAGGAAGGAAAGTTCAGTCTTGAACCTCCCTTAAGTGTAAGTGATTTCTTATCTGGAATTATTGGAGTTCCACATATGACAGTGGTACCCCAGCAGCAGCCAGAACTGGTATGCGATAATTGCGGTATAAGCTATGAAGAGTTTTTGAAGTTTGGCAAACTTGGGTGTGCCAATTGTTATAGGACATATGGAGATAAGCTTGTTCCTTTGCTTAAGAGGCTTCATCGCAATGTGCAGTATAATGGGAAAATTCCCGGGAAGATGTATAATACCGTTAAGGCTTCAAGGGAGATTGAAAAGCTCAAAGAGCTTCTCAATAAGGCTGTAAAAGAAGAAGCTTATGAAAAGGCGGCTGAGCTCAGAGACAAGATAAAAAGTCTTGAATCCTCGAATATAAAGGGATAACCGGTAAATGATACACTATAAGAAATGAGTGATACATTATAAGAAATTCTTAAGCGTAGGGAGGTAATTTACATGAAAGGATGGTATGCTGAAAAAGGCCCCGAGTCCGATGTTGTAATGAGTAGCAGGATAAGGATTGCGCGTAATTTCAAGGATATGCCTTTTCCGTTCAGGATGAAGAAAAGTGAGCGGGAAGAAGTGTTAAAAAGAGTAAAGGATGCTGTTTTTGAAAGAAGCAGTGCTATAGGAGGAAATTTTGAATTTATAAATATGCAAAAGCTGAACCCAATAGAAAAGCAGGTATTGGTTGAGAAACATCTGGTTAGCCGCGAGCTGGCGGATAATCAAGATGAAAGAGGAGTAATCCTAAGCAGTGACGAAAAAATAAGTGTAATGATTAATGAAGAGGATCATTTGAGGATACAATGCCTTTACTCAGGTATGCAGATGGATACGGCCTGGGATTTGTGCAATAAAATAGACAGTCTTCTTGAAGAAACTATAGACTTTGCATTTAGTGAGAAGTACGGTTATCTGACCTGTTGTCCCACCAATCTTGGAACAGGCATAAGGGCTTCAACCATGCTTCATCTTCCGGCTCTTACAATGACAGGTTATATAAGAGGAATACTGGAAGTTTGTGGCAAACTAGGTATAGCGGTAAGAGGTCTTTACGGCGAAAACAGTGAGGCATCGGGCAATATGTTTCAAGTATCAAATCAAGTTACTTTAGGACAGACTGAAGAGGAAATAATAGCTAATATAACGAATATAACAAAGCAGATAATTGATCAGGAAAGGATGCTGAGAAAAGAACTTCACAAACAGAATCCTTTCAGGTTTGAAGATAAAATTTACCGTTCGCTCGGGCTTATGGCAAATGCCCGTATAATTTCTTCGGAAGAAGGTTTTAAATTGCTTTCGGATGTTAGGTTGGGCGTGGACATGGGAATAATTACTGGTGTTGATATAAATACTCTTAACTGGATTATGCTTATAATCCAGTCGGCAAGCCTTCAGAGTGAGGTAGGGAGAAACTTGAGTCCCGATGAAAGGGATATAAAGAGAGCGGAGTATATAAGAGATAAACTGAAAGATGCAATATAAGCAATAGGTGGAATTGGACAGTCAGGATAACATTAAAATGAAAAGGAGGACATGAATATGTATGGTCGATTTACTGAAAAAGCTGAAAAAGCTATAAATTTTTCACAGGAAACAGCAATGGAGCTTGGACATAATTATGTAGGAACGGAACACCTGCTTTTAGGGCTTATTAAAGAAGGTAGCGGAGTTGCGGCAAAGGTTTTACAAAACCAGGGAGTGACCGAAGAAAAAGTTTTAAAAGAAGTGGAAGAGTTGATTGGACGAGGTGAGTCATCCGGAGAGCAGCCGCTTGGATATACACCGAGAACTAAAAGGGTTCTTGAGCTGAGCTTTCGGGAAGCAAGGAGAATGGGACATAATTATATAGGAACTGAGCATCTTCTTCTTGGAATAATGAAAGAGGGAGAGAGTGTAGCAGTAAGAATTCTAATGGATTTGGGTGTAGACACTCAGAAGCTTTTCCAAGAGATTGTAAAAATGCTCAATGAAGAGGCACCGGGAGCGGCAGGAGCACCCAAAAACAACAAATCCTATTCCAATACGCCTACTTTAAACCAGTTTGGCAGAGATCTTACCGAAATGGCAAGAGAGGCAAAATTTGACCCGGTAATAGGGCGTGATAAGGAAATAGAGAGGGTCATACAGATTTTAAGCAGAAGAACAAAAAACAACCCATGCCTTATTGGAGAGCCTGGGGTTGGAAAGACTGCAATAGCTGAAGGGCTTGCACAGAAAATTATTGAGGGAAACATTCCCGAAACCCTTAAAGATAAAAGGGTTGTGACACTCGATCTATCTTCGATGGTAGCAGGTGCAAAATACAGGGGAGAATTTGAAGAAAGACTCAAAAAAGCTCTGGAGGAAATAAAAAAAGCAGGAAATGTGGTGCTGTTTATTGATGAAATGCATACTATTATAGGTGCGGGAGCAGCTGAAGGAGCTATTGATGCATCAAATATTTTAAAGCCTTCCCTGGCAAGGGGTGAAATTCAGGTTATAGGTGCAACTACCATTGATGAATACAGAAAGCATGTTGAAAAGGACGCTGCTCTTGAAAGAAGGTTCCAGCCCATAAATGTAGGAGAACCTTCAAAAGAAG
The DNA here is from genome assembly GCA_964409165.1 of uncultured Oscillospiraceae bacterium. GTDB lineage: Bacteria > Bacillota > Clostridia > Acetivibrionales > Acetivibrionaceae > CAYPCH01. The sequence goes on from CAYPCH010000020.1 coordinate 24,111, forward strand.
AAGCTGTTGAAATATTAAAAGGGGTAAGAGATAAATACGAGGCGCACCACCGGGTAAAGATTACCGATGATGCAGTGGTTGCTGCAGTTGATTTGTCCGATAGGTATATTACTGACAGATTTCTGCCTGACAAGGCAATAGATTTAGTCGATGAAGCTGCATCAAGGGTTAGACTTAAGTCTTTTACTGCTCCGCCCGATTTAAAGAAGCTTGAAGAACAGGTCGAAAAACTGAGAAAGGAAAAGGAAGATTCCATAGTATGCCAGGAGTTTGAAAAAGCAGCCCGTATAAGGGATGAAGAGCAGCGACTCAAAAATGAGCTTGAAAAGGCAAAAAATGAATGGCAGCAGAAAAACCAGACTACAACCGATACAGTTACTGAAGAGGAAATTGCAGGTATAGTGGCAGATTGGACGGGAATACCTGTAAAAAGGCTTGCAGAAGAGGAAACCGAAAGACTCATGAAGATGGAAGAAGTGCTCCATGAGAGGGTAATAGGGCAGGAAGAAGCTGTAAGAGCGATTTCAAAAGCGATACGCAGAGGAAGAGTAGGGCTTAAGGACCCAAGACGCCCTGTAGGCTCATTTATCTTCTTAGGACCTACCGGTGTTGGAAAAACCGAGCTTAGCCGGGCACTTGCAGAGGCACTTTTCGGTGAAGAAAATGCCATGATTAGGATTGATATGTCGGAGTATATGGAGAAGCACAGCGTGTCAAGACTTGTAGGTTCACCTCCGGGATATGTAGGGTATGAAGAAGGAGGACAGCTGACCGAAAAGGTAAGAAGGAAGCCTTATTCTGTACTTCTGTTTGATGAAATTGAAAAGGCGCATCCGGACGTGTTTAATATTCTCCTTCAAATTCTTGAAGACGGCAGACTTACAGATTCCCAGGGCAGGCTTGTGGACTTTAGGAACACCGTTATAATAATGACTTCAAACGTTGGAGCACGGCTTATCACAGAGCCGAAACGACTAGGTTTCGGTTCGCATAACGAAGAAGCTGATAAAAACTATAAAGATATGAAGAATGATGTTATGGGAGAGCTCAAAAGGACATTTAGACCTGAGTTTTTAAACAGGATTGATGAAATTATAGTTTTCCATCCTCTTGAGGAAGAACATCTCAAGAAGATTGTAGGGCTTATGATTGACAATCTTGCAAAGAGGCTCAAGCAGAATGCGATAGCCCTTGAAGTTACAGATGATGCCAAGGGTCTTCTCGCCAGGAAAGGTTTTGACAAGGTTTACGGTGCAAGACCTTTGAGAAGGGCGATACAGAGTATGGTTGAAGACAAGCTTGCGGAAGAAATGCTCGAAGGCAGAGTAAAAGCCGGAGATAAGGTACGTATAGAAAGCAAGGAGGAAGAGCTTGTCCTGAGCAAACAGTAATGGAATTATTTAATTTCGCCGGATTTCCTTTCAGGAAGTGATCCTAATAAAAGCGGGTGTGGTATTTTACCATACCCCGCTTTTACTTTTGGCCTCTTGGAGTGAAATGAAAGAGGCAAAATTAAGTACCCTCAATGGGTACGAAATTTTGTTCTTTGCTTCCTACTATGCTTTTTCCAGTTCGTTGATGCTTATTTCTCTTGAATGATGAGTATGGCTCCAGTCTTTATTGTTCTTGCTCAAAAAGCCCTGTATCGTTATTGGAATCCATGTAAGACAGTATATCGGGTAAATTAGAAATCCTAGAATTACCTTTAAATTGAATTTCTTTTCAGACAAAACTACCAGGGGTCCATAAAAGAATTGGAGGAGCACAAATATATGCCATATTTCAGAAGGGAAAACGTATTTCATATTAAAAAAGGGAGACTCGGGAAAAATCGTTTGAATCCACATCATTATAGTAATCAAGCCGATGAATACAAGTCTTATTGGTTGAAACAGATACACCGCTCCGTCAAAAGATATAAGGTCGCCTTCCTTGAAGGCTTTTGAAAAGAGTGGTCGCAAAAAACGTCCAGCACAGTCTGCATGTCCTTGCATCCATCGTTTGCGCTGATTCCATGACTGTTTTAGTGTGAGAGGTTTTTCATCATAAACCACTGCTTTATGTGCCCATGCAACCTTTAAATCGCTGAGAGCAAGCTTCATGGTAAATTCCAGATCTTCAGTAAGACATGTTGCACCCCAGCCGATTTGTTTCAAAACATCCACATCAATGCAAAAACCGGTTCCGCAGAGACCGCAACTTAAGCCCAGATAATACCTGGGAAGCTGGAAAATCCTATTGGAAAGCCAGAACGCAATTGAATATGAGCAGGTAATCCAGGAATCAAAAGGATTCTTGCTGTCTATATAGCCCTGTACGACTTTATGTCCTTTGCACATCTGCTTATTCATTTCAATAAGAAAGTTTGATGTTACAAGGTTGTCTGCATCGAAAACGCTAATAGCATCATATTTTTCCTCCATATTGAATATTTTTGCGAACATCCACTCAAGTGCGTGACCTTTTCCTCTCGCTGAAGTATTAAACCTTTTGTAGACCTTTGCACCAAGCTCCTCTGCTATTTCAGCTGTTTTGTCATTACAGTTGTCGGCAATTACAAATACATCATACAGGTTTGAGGGATAGTTCTGTTTAAACAGACTATCTAATATATGTGCAATTACCTTTTCTTCGTTATGAGCAGCGACTATTAAGGCAAACTTTTTTTGAGGCGGATATTTTAAAGGATTATCATCCCTGCGTTTCAGCCAGCCGAATATTGATATTCCGAAAAAGTAGCAACCAGCCATAAATATTAGCACCTGCATTAACTGAGTAGTGATATATATTATACCATTTATTTGTGACAGCATTTGACTCCTCCAAGTTCATTTTGTCTATACATTATTTTGCACTTAATAAGGAAAAATATTTATGATAATAAAATATTAAATATGTTATAATAAAGTAACTATATAATAGTGATGATTAATCACTATTAATCACGACAATTATTCTATAGTTAGGGATTTATATGTTAGTCTTAAGTTTCATAAATTATAATAATATTTAAAAAAAATATGTTATGGGGGTTACTTGATGACAAAAACATACTTTAATGACGCGATAATTGGAAATTCCCGCATGCTTGCATGCCTGACAAAAAGCGGAGAACTGGTCAGACTTTTCTGGCCGCATATTGACCATCCGCAGCATGTTGAAAGGTTTGATATGGGTGTTTTTTTCACAGATCAAAAAAACAGTACATCATGGCTCAGGGATGAAAACTGGCAGCATAATCAATTTTATATAGAGGGAACAAATATTTTGAAAACAGTTTATGAAGACAACTTAAGGGGGCTTCATATTGAGCAGACCGACTTTGTTTTAATTGATAAAGATGTTCTTGTAAGGCATTATGAAGTGACAAACATTGGAGACCATGAGATTGACCCCGGATTTATACTATATTCTTCAGCTATTATCTCTACTCCTGAATTAAGGAGCACATTATTTGATTTTAGTACTGATTCGCTTATACATTACAAGTATAATTATTACATTTCGGTATCTTCGGATAGCGAAGTGTTTCAGTTCCAGTTAGGAAATAATGCGTATGACGCCGCAAGACATACCGAGCTTAGAGGGTATGACAGTATAGGAATGATGAAGGATGGGGCTCTATCATGGAAATTAGGAAGTATGGGACCGAGAGATAAAAAGGTTTTTAATCTGTTTTTATGTGCCTCGGATACAATAAAGGGAGTTAAAGAGCTTACAAGGTTTGCCAAAGGATTAGATACGGAGAGTGAATTCGATAAAGTCAGTAGCTATTGGGTGGATTTTTTGAAAAATTCGAGGCAGATTATAACAGGAAATAAGGATGTGGATGATTTATACAAAAGGTCTATTCTTGTATTCAAGCTCATGGCGGACGAAAACACAGGAGGGCTTCTGGCATCAGCAGAAATAGATGAGGCATTTACCAAATGTGGAAGATATGCATACTGCTGGGGAAGGGATGCAGCATTTATAACCAGTGCGCTGGATGAAGCAGGTCTTACTGAAGCTGTCGACAAGTTTTACGACTGGGCAGTTATGACACAGGATGAGGATGGCTCATGGCATCAGAGATACCATATGGATGGTAATCTTGCACCTTCGTGGGGTATGCAGGTAGATGAAACGGGAACGCTTATCTGGGGCATGGTGAGACACTATGAAATCATAAAAGACAAGAATTTTATAGTGAAAATGTGGGACAGCATAAAAAAGGGCGTGGAGTTTTTAACTGGGTTTATTGACAGTGATACAGGACTTCCAAAGCCAAGTTATGATTTGTGGGAGGAAAGAGTAGGAGAGCACATATACTCAAGTGCAGCGGTTTACGGAGGCATTATGGCGGGTGTGGAAGCTGCAAAAATAATGAATGCACCGCAGAATACAATAAAGAGATGGGAAAAGGCTGCATCCGATATGAGGAAAGCGATTGAGGAAAACTTATGGAAACCCGAAATCAACCGTTTTATAAGAAGCGTCAGGACAAAGCTGAATCCCTGGGGGAGTGAACATTCAAATCATACTACGGTAATAAAGGTCAATGAGAAGGGGTACGAACGTGATGTAACATTGGAAGACTGGACTGTTGATATCAGTCTTCTGGGAGTATCGGTGCCTTTTGGCGTTTTTGATGCATCCGACTACAGGGTGAAAAACACTGCGGACATAATAGAAAAAGTACTCACATCCCATCCTGTAGGTGGTTTAAAGAGATATGAGAACGACAATTATATAGGCGGAAACCCTTGGGTGTTGACAACACTGTGGGCAGCTTTATACTATACAGAAATAAAGGATTATGAAAAAGCAAAAAGTTATTTGGAATGGGCAGTTAACTGCAGGACAAAGCTTGGATTACTGCCGGAGCAGGTAAGCAGGGACACCGGAGAGCCTTGTTGGGTAATACCTCTTACATGGTCCCATGCTATGTTTGTCCTGGTACTTGCAAAGCTCAAAGAAGCAGATATGATTTAATGACTCAACTTTCTTGCTTAAAGGATTATGAGGTTCTGGTTGCTAACAGGTTAAGTTTAAAAAGTTTACTTTTTTAATGTGCTAAGTGTTGTTTTAGTAGCAAAGAGCCCATAAATCCTTAGGGAAATTTGAGATAAGAATATATTATGATACAGGAGAGGTAAATGCCAAAGCAAAAATCAACTTTTTTATGTCAGGAATGTGGTTATGAGAGTATGGGCTGGCTTGGAAAATGTCCGGCCTGCAACCAGTGGAATACATTCGTAGAGGAAATCCAGAATAAGAAGCCCAGATCCGATAGGGGCGGTATTTATTCAGATGCAAAGCCTGTCAGTATAAAAGATATAGAGATTGAGATGGAAGAGAGATATTCCACTGGTATGAAAGAAATGGACAGAGTCCTTGGGGGAGGCGTAGTAAAGGGTTCGCTTATTCTTGTTGGTGGTGACCCGGGAATAGGCAAATCTACTTTGATCCTTCAGATATGTGACAAAATAAAGGTTGAATCAACAGTTTTATATGTCTCCGGCGAAGAATCTATTAAGCAAATCAAGATAAGAGCCGATAGATTAAATGTAAGCAATTCAAACTTATTGATGTTATCTGAAACCAGTTTCAAGGTTATACAGGCTTTAAGCGAGAGTGAAAAACCCGATCTTATTATTGTTGATTCAATACAGACAATGTTTAATGAAGATTTATCGGCTGCACCGGGAAGTGTAAGTCAGGTAAGGGAGATTACCGCAGGTCTCATGAGAATTGCAAAAACTATGAATATTGCAATAATCATAGTTGGTCATGTGACAAAAGAAGGTGCCATTGCAGGACCAAGGGTTTTAGAGCATATGGTGGATACCGTATTATATTTTGAAGGCGAAAGAAATTTAAGTTACAGGATTTTAAGAGCGGTTAAAAACAGGTTCGGTTCAACGAACGAAATAGGAATATTTGAGATGAAAGATACCGGTCTGGCTGAGGTTGAGAATCCATCAATGCTTATGATATCAGGCAGAGCTCACAATGTTCCGGGTTCAGTGGTGGTCTCGAGTTTGGAGGGTACCCGGCCGATGCTGATTGAAATACAGGGGCTTGTATGTCCTACGAGTTTTGGAATGCCCCGGCGAATGGCAACAGGCGTTGATTATAACAGGATCACACTTCTTATGGCGGTTCTTGAAAAGAGAGTAGGAATGCAGCTTCATAATTATGATGCATATGTCAATGTTGTAGGCGGCATAAAGATTGATGAGCCTGCCTGTGATTTGGGAGTTGTCATAGCTATAGCATCAAGTTTCAGGAATATTGCAGTTGATGTAGGTACTGTTGTCATGGGCGAAGTTGGGCTGACTGGAGAGGTGAGGGCTGTAAGCCAGATAGATAAAAGGATTATGGAGGCAATGAGGATAGGTTTTAATACATGTATTGTTCCGGCAGGAAACATGAAGGTTATCAAACAAATGAAAGGGGTTAACAATATTAATATTAAAGCTGTGGAAAACGTACAGGAAGTTTTGAGCATACTCATATAGAGTGTTTATAATTGGCATTTTGGGAGGGCAAAAAATGAGCGGGGATAGGATAAAGGATGATGAAATGTTGGACGTCTTAAGGATGCTGGCTCCGGGAACTACTTTGAGAGAGGGATTGGAGAACATCCTGAAAGCCCGGACAGGGGCTATGATTGTTATTGGAGATTCTCCCGAGATAATGAAACTTGTTGACGGTGGATTCCATATTAACAGCAACTATTCGCCTGCCTATCTTTATGAACTGGCCAAGATGGATGGAGCTATGGTACTCAGCAAAGACCTTAAGAAGATAATATGTGCAAATGCATTGCTTATTCCGGATCCTTCCATTCCGACAGATGAGACGGGCACAAGACATAAATCTGCTCACAGAGTTGCAAAACAGACAGGAGAAGTTGTCATAAGCATTTCGCAGAGAAGAAATGTTATTACGATATACAAGGGTTTAAAAAAATATATTCTCAAAGAGACTTCGGTTATACTTACAAAAGCCAATCAGGCACTCCAGACTTTGGAGAAATACAAGTCGGTACTTGAGACTGCGGTAAGCAACCTCAGCGTTCTTGAGTTTGAAGATATTGTTACATTGGACGATGTCGCATACGTGCTTCAGAGAACTGAAATGGTGATGAGGGTGGCTTTTGAAATAGACAGATATATTTGTGAACTTGGAAATGAAGGCAGACTTATCGATATGCAACTAGATGAGCTATTATCAAATATTGAAGAAGATGAGATAATGATAATAGAAGATTATATGGAACGAATGGATTGGTCTTCAGAGGAGATTCAGGAAGAATTAAGAAAACTTAAGTATGATGAGCTTATGGAGCTTGCAAATATATGCCGCATACTCGGCTACAGTAGCGGTGCAAATGCGTTTGATACTGCAATGTTCCCCAGGGGTTACAGGCTTTTAAACAAGATTCCCAGAGTTCCCATGACGGTAATGAGAAAGTTGATTGACAAGTTTTTGAGTTTTCAGGGCATTTTGCATGCGTCCATAGAAGAACTTGATGATGTTGAAGGAATAGGCGAAGTGAGGTCAAGGTTGATTAAAGAGGGCTTAAGAAGGGTGCAGGAACAACTTTTCCTTGATACAAGAAGGCGATAGTCACAATTGTTACAAAGTCGGGTACGGTTCTTTGCTTTACATCCGTGGATATAAAGCAAAGAACCGTACCCGACTTTAGTTTTTAACGCAAATTATATTTTCCAAGCATTTTTATCCTGTCAAGTTCCTTGATAATAATATCATAAAGATTAAGATCGAGAGTGTTACATATTGAAGCGAGATAAAACAAGTTTCTTCCGATATCCTTTTCGATCAGATCTCTGCAGTTTTCACAAAGCTGTCCTTCCAAATGACTATCCATCATGTTGCGGATTTCTTCGAAATCGGCATCTGGCTGGTAAGGTTGCTTTTCTGCGTGGATTTTAACACATCCGCACTGTGTGACAGATTTAATAACTCCACGGTTAACCCTGCCGTTAGAATCCTGAAACTTTGTAATTTGATCCAAGATACTTTTATTTCTTACAAGAAGCTCTCCAACAGTAAATTGGAACTTATCTATCATTATGTCCTTCAATATTGCTCACTCCTTAGGTGTTTTGATAAATAACAGAACTTATAACAGACCTAATTAATAATAAAAAGAACAAAAGAATTTTTGTTGATAATATTATTATAATTGGTCGGACTACCCCTTGTCAAATAAAAATGCCTTGGATATACTTTACAGATGAATTTAAGGCATGTCAATTTCGAGATTGACATTGAAATCCGGCATTAAAAAACCGTCATTGTTATCTATGCTTGCTTGAACGAGCACGGTTGTTTCGCCGTTTCTCTGAACAGCTTTGTTTGCTATGTATGTAACCGTTCCTTTATACTCTTTTGACTTGTCTGCCTGAGGAATTACAGTTACCTCCGAACCAAGATTTACATCTTTTATAAATTCTTCTGGAACATTAGCTTCAATAATTATACTATCAAGATTTAAAAGGCTGACAAGTTTATTTGTTGGACTTAACGCTTCGCCCTTTACATAACCTGAATCATAGGCAATAGCGTTATCAATGCGGGATACTATATTTTTTTCCTGAATGTAATCCTTGGTTATCTTACTATTCATTAGTTTTAAGGTGTCCTCACAGGCTTTAATTTTTTCATTCAATATTCCGTTATCTGCAAGACCGGATTTTTGACCGATATTAAGTTCAAGCTGGTCTATTTCTTTATTTAATGAGTCTATGGTTTTTTCAATTGATGCTTTAATATCAAATACAGATTTTTTGTTGGCGTCGACAGTTTTCTTAAAAACATCAAAATCAGACTGGGAAATAGAACCACTATCTAACAGCAATTGATTGGAATTTAGCTCCATTTGTGAATCGGCATATGCTTTTTCTGCAATATCAAGGTCGTTTGTAAGCTTTTTCAATTCGGGATAGCTCTTGTCATTCAGTTGTTTTTTTAGTCGGGCTAATTCCTTGTTAAGTTTACCAAGTTCGAGACCGGTATCGGAAAGCTGTTGCTTTAAGGTTATGAGCTCAATATTTTTGGAATTTATCTGATTTAGATATTCATCATAGTTTATAGTAAACAAAGCATCACCTTTTTTTACCTTCTGCCCCTCTTTTATGTGTATATCTTCAATAAATACAGGAAAATCAAGCCTGATATCCGTTACATCGGTGGCTTTTACAATTCCGAAAGTATCTATTGTTTCTCTGGTGTAGGGAGCGGAGGTCTGTAGAACACTCGCATCGGTACTTTCACCATTGCACCCTGTTGCAAGAAGCATTGTTGCTAAAATTGAAGCAATTAGTAATCTTTTCATTGTCAATCCACTCTCCCATCTTTTACATTTACAATTTTATTACCATATTGAGCCGCTTCCTTTGAATGGGTTACCTGTATTATTGTTTTACCCTTGTGCTCATTAATTCTCTTAAGAAGCTGCATAATTTCTGTTCCTGATTTACTGTCAAGGTTTCCTATGGGCTCATCGGCAAGGATAATGTCAGGTTCATTGATAAGAGCCCTTGCTATAGCCACTCTTTGCTGTTGCCCACCGGACAACTCCCGTGGAGTATGGTGCTTCCTGTCCGACAGACCAACTATTTCGAGAAGATCATCAAGCTTTTTACGATAGGTTTTAAGCTTTTTTCCGTCAAGCAGCACAGGAAGCATTACATTTTCTTCCAAGTTCAAATTAGGTATAAGGTTGTAAAACTGGAACACAAATCCTATATTTCTGCGCCTCATAATGCTTTCATCCTTGTCTTTCATGACAGACAGTTCTTTTCCCCGGATTTTTATGCTCCCGGAAGTGGGCTTGTCAAGCCCTCCTATCAGGTAAAGCAGAGTACTTTTACCTGAACCTGAAGGACCCATTATGGATACAAATTCTCCATCGTTGATTGTCAGGTTTATATCCTTAAGGACTTCCACGTCCAATGTACCAAGCTTATATGTTTTACATAAATCTGTTATTCTAACTGCTGCTTCCATAGTATATCTCTCCCTTCGATATATATATAACTTGTTTATAATTATTCATACTTTACCGACTCTATAATGTTCATTTTTGATGACTTCAATGCCGGACTAATACTTGCTAGAAGTGTTATAATTATACCTCCCAGCAAAGAATTTACAAAAAGTGATGCTGATAAATGCATTGAAACAGGAAGGCTCATTGCCTTTAAGACATAACCTGTATTTAAAACCAGAACAAAACCTGAAGCGATACCGGCCAAACCTCCTATTATGCCACCTGTCAGGGATTCTATAAACAGCATTTTAACAATCTGAAACTTGTTCATACCCACAGAACGGTATACTGCAAGCCAGCGCTTTCTTTCCATAAAGCTTATTACAAAATTATTCAGAATTCCAAATATACCTATAATAAGTGACATTACAGAAAAACCGTTGAGGATTGAGAACAGCTTTTTATTGCTTTGTGCATTGAGTTCTTCCATTTTATCCATTGTTGATGACCATATGCCAGCCTTGGGAAACTTATTGAGGATGTTCTTCTCAACCACGTCGGGATCCAATGTAGTCTTTATAAAAAACTGTGAGTAATAATTAAGACCTGCATCTGCTTTTAAAAACCTGTCTGAGGTTACTGCATAATCTCCATTATACATAAGAGTGTTGAAAAATCCAATGACCTTATAGGACTTGACACCTCTCGTCAGTCCCAAATCCAAAAAATCTCCTTCCTTCACGCCAAACTTTTCTTTTAAGGCTTTGGAAATCAGGATGTATCGTCCCTCATCAAGCTTGTCCAATAATTCCTTTTTGTTGCCAAGGATGTGGATTTCCCAAAAATCTGAATAGCTATTTTTGTTAATGCCATTGATTATCATTATTTTGGCGTCTTTATTGGTAATATCAACATTATTAAGCTCGTAAGCTCCTGAAAGGCTTTCAACTCCTTCAACAGTCTGTAGTATTTTTTCAAAATTGCGGTTGGAATTGTAATATGACAACCAAATGTCAAAATTACGGTCGTTATAAACATTGCCAACTTCCTTTCCAACGCTGAAACTTACTATGTTTATCATAAGAAGGCTTGAGAGGCCGATAGCCAGCAATGAGATATTGTTTACAATGCTCTTGTTGTCTCTGAGGTTTTTAGCAGCCAGTACCCCTTCATTACCAAAGACAAAGAAATAAAGTTTTTCAAACACCCTTACAGCAAGGTTTGTAAGGTAAGGAACAAAGAGGATCACTGACAAAATTGAAAGAAGCATGCACAAGACAAGCAGTGGCATAGACTTTGTTGGAGGAACCAGTGGCGGAATAATAACAGCTATACAGATTGATAGTATTGCAAGTATAAGCTTGAATTTTTTTTTGCTGTGCTTCTTTTCAATGGAGTTTAAAATGATATCCTTGACCGGTATTTTTGAAATCTTGATAATTGGCAGAATAGAGCTTATAAAGCCAAGGAATATTGCGGTCATAAATGCGAGGGCAAAATGGACAAGGGAAAACTCGACGGTTGTCACAAATCCTTTTTGCCATACGGGTCTTGACATATAGGACATTATATATAGTATGCCTATTCCAAGTCCGCAACCCAAAAGTCCCCCTAGAATGCTATATGCTACACTTTCGGTAAGGAGGACAATGTCGGTCATTTTTCTTGTTGCGCCAATACTCCTGAAGGTTCCTATAACAGGAAGTCTTTCAACGGTAAGAACCTTGAAGGATGAGTATATTATAAACGCACTCATAAAGAAGACTATAACTGTCATTAGAAGAAACGACATAGTCAAGGGTGCTGTTTGCGAATCCAGTTCCTCTTGGGAAAAAGGTTCTGATACCGAATGCTTTGGGTATTCTTTTGATAGAAGATTTATCAGTTCTTTTTTATCCGAAGGGTTTTTTAGCTTTAAATATATCATTCCCTCTCTGCCTTTTGCATTATAGATTGAGCTCAGATTATCCTTCGGAACTGCCGCATAGATGTTCATACCATCATCAGCAAAAAGACCCGAGGGCTGTGCAATAGCACAAACCAGGTATTTATACTTGTTGTTATAAATAGTAAGGTCTAAATAGTCTCCTGCGGAGAGGTTGTATTTTTCAGCAGTATTGCGGCTTATAATAATTTTTTTTCCGCTGAAGGGCTTTAAATCGGATTGCATGTATATATCAAAAGGATTCATGGTCTGCAAATCGTCATAGTTTATTGAGAACAAAGACATACTGACAGATTCGCTTATATTGGGTTTGTAGATTGCAGACCCCTGAAACGCGCCTATAATATATTCAAAATGATCACGATAATCTTGCGTACCCTTCATTACAGGAAATGAAGTGGATTTTTGATTAGCTGTAATTGAAATATCAGCCGTACCAAAATACTGTTTCATTTTCTCGGCATACATTTTACTCATTGTACCAGATATAGCAGTAGATGCAAAAAGGAGTGCTGATGAAATCATTATTGAAAACACTATAAGAAAAGTACGGAACTTTTTTTCGTATATGTTTTTAAATATAAATTTAAAAATAATAAGAATTATGTTCGCCCCCCACCAAAAAAGTAATTTTTCACAAATACAATATCATATTTAACAATAGATTACGACTGTTTCTTAAGATTGTCTGTTAATTGCATAAATAAATTTTGCAAAAAGTGAAATGACGGACGATTATGGCAGAGTAAAGTATAGTCTATGGGTTAAAAAAGCGAGAATGACAAAGGTAAATTAAAAATATAATAAAATATACTTGACACTCTGTGCTGACTGTATTACAATATTTAAGTGTCGAAAATTTGGTTCACTGTGATTGAACTGAACATTAATTTCTATAAATACTAATAAATAAGAGGATTTTGATCAAGGAGGTAGAGGGTTCGATGAAGACTTTTATGGCAAAAGCCCATGAAGTTCAAAGAAAATGGTATATTGTTGACGCAGAGGGAAAGCCTCTCGGAAGACTTGCAAGTGAAGTTGCCAAGATATTAAGAGGGAAACACAAGCCTGATTTCACACCGCATGTTGATACAGGTGACCATGTTATAGTATTGAACGCTGATAAGGTTGTACTTACAGGCAAGAAATTGGATCAGAAGATGTATAGGCATCATTCATTGTATCCAGGCGGACTTAAGGAAATAAAGTATAGGGTTTTTATGGAGAAAAAACCTGAGAAGGCAGTGGAAATAGCAGTTAAGGGTATGCTCCCAAAAAACAGCCTGGGAAGGGCTATGTTTAAGAAGCTCAAGGTTTATCAAGGAACTGAGCACCCACATGAAGCACAAATGCCGGAAAAATTGGATATTAACGTTTAATACGAGGGGAGGATTGGAATAAATGGCAAAGGTACAGTACTATGGAACCGGAAGAAGAAAGAAATCAGTTGCAAGAGTAAGGCTTGTTCCAGGAGATGGAAAAGTTACTATAAATGAAAGAAACATTGAAGAGTATTTTGGTCTTGAGACATTGAAGGTTATTTGCAAGCAACCATTGCTTCTTACAGATACATTAAGCAAGTTTGATGTAATATGCAAGGTTGTAGGAGGAGGCTTTACAGGCCAAGCTGGTGCTGTAAGGCACGGTATTGCAAGGGCTCTCATTAACGCAGATGAAGAGCTGAGACCTGCTCTTAAGAAAGCTGGTTTCCTGACAAGGGATCCGAGAATGAAAGAAAGAAAGAAATACGGTCTCAAAAAGGCGAGAAGAGCACCTCAATTCTCAAAGAGATAATTATTCTGAAACGAAGATATCGCAAAGAGCCCATTTTACAAGGGTTACAGAAGTTGTGGAACTTGTTCAGATGTGTTGGATTGTTATCAACATGCAACATGTATGCAACAAATATATCAATGATATGTATAGGACATTTTTCGGTAGAAATACTGGAGAATGTCCTTTTCTGTTATATCTGA
>CAYPCH010000021.1:0-37857 GCA_964409165.1 uncultured Oscillospiraceae bacterium
CAATATCACAATAAACGATTTTTTGCAAGTATTTTATGCGAATGATGAAGATATAACTTCCATTAATATTTCTGATTATCAATTTGACGGGCAACAAAAAAGCAAAAGCACCTGCTCCATATAAGGGGCAAGGTGCTTTTAAATGCTTTGCATATTATTAGACCCATTTCCTGAAAGGAAATCCGGCAAAAAGGTAAGGGACTCAATGTTCCGAAGTTTTTTATTTCACAACAAGATTAACCAGCTTATTGGGTACAACGATAGTTTTGACTATACTTTTGCCCTCAAGTAACTCTGCTATCTTTTCCAGCTGTTTTGCTTCACTCTGAAGTTTCTCGTTATCGCTGTCCATGTCGGTTATAAAGGTGTCTTTTATTTTCCCGTTTATTTGGACAACAATTTCAATTTCGCTTAGTTTTGTGAGACTCTCATCATATCCCGGCCATTTTGCAAGGAATATTGACGAATTGTTGAGAAGAATACTCTGCCACAGTTCTTCACATATATGAGGAGCAAAAGGTGCAAGGAGTATTAGATAGTGTTCAATAAGGTCTTTTGAAAAAGAGTTATCCATGTTTTTGGCTTCATTTATAAACTCCATAAACGCACTTATTGCAGTATTGAATTTGAATGTTTCAAGCCTATCCACAATTTTTTTGTTTAGTCGGTGTACAAGCTGCATTGCTTTCTTTGAAGGCTTATCCACCAAGTTTGATTCTGCTACAAAATACCAGGTTTTTTGTAGGAAAGAGTAACATCCCTTTATTCCATCGTCATTCCACTCACTGTCGAGAGTTGGATCGCCCGTGAAAAGTTCGTAAAGCCTTACCGAATCAGTACCGTACTTTTCAACCAATTCATCAGGGCTTACACCGTTTCCTTTTGACTTGCTCATTTTTTCCATGGTTTTTTCAAGTGTTGAACCGTCATGAGGGCAGACTACATTGTCTTTGCCAAATTCGCTGCCCAGTTCATCGCTTGAAACCCATTTCTTTTCAACTGGACACCTGTATGCAACTCTGCATATCATGCCCTGGTTAAAAAGTCTTTTAAAAGGTTCGTTAAATTCAAGAACTCCGCAGTCATAAAGAACCTTTGTCCAGAATCTTGCATACAACAGATGCAGTACAGCATGTTCAATTCCTCCGACATACATATCAACAGGAAGCCACTTTTTAATGGCTGCCGGGTCGGCAATAGCTTCGCTGAAATAAGGGGATGCATACCTGACAAAATACCAGCTTGAGCCAGCCCACTGGGGCATGGTATCTGTTTCACGCTTTGCATCACCGCCACACTCGGGACATTTTGTATTTACCCACTCACTGATTGCGGCAAGGGGAGATTCTGCAGACCCTGTAGGTTGATAAGCCTCAATGTCGGGCAGCATGACAGGAAGATCCTTTTCAGGAACCGCAACAGTTCCACATTTTTCGCAGTGGATTATGGGAATAGGTTCTCCCCAGTAACGCTGACGGGCAAAAATCCAATCCCTGAGCTTGTATGTGATTGTTGATTTGCCTTTGCTTTTATCTTCTAAAAATGAAATTACCTTTTTCTTTGCATCCGAAACATTAAGACCGTTAATAAAATCAGAATTTACCAATTTACCGTCGCCTATATAGGCCTGCGTCAGATTTCCGGAAGAGTCTTTGTTAGCTTCGCCTGATTCAATAACCTCAATAACAGGAATACTATATTTTGTTGCAAATTCAAAGTCTCTCTCGTCGTGGGCAGGAACAGCCATAATTGAGCCTGTTCCGTAATCCATAAGTACATAATCGGCTACCCAAACAGGGATTTTTTTGTCATTAACCGGATTAAGAGCATAGGAACCTGTAAATACACCGGTTTTTTCACGATCCTGCTTCTGACGGTCAATATTTGAAAGGGTTTGAGAATTTTTGATATATGTTTCAACATCACTCTTTCTATCTGACGTTGAAAGCTCAAGTGCCATTGGGTGTTCTGGTGCGAGAACCATAAAAGTTGCTCCGAACAATGTATCTGGTCTGGTGGTGAATACATCTATATTGAAATTTTCATCCTTTTTGGGAGATGCGACTGTAAAAGTGACTGTAGCACCTTCTGAACGGCCGATCCAGTTTCTCTGCATTTCTTTAACTTTTGAAGGCCAATCCAGTTCGTCAAGGTCTTTTAATAGGCGTTCAGCATACTCGGTTATCTTTAACATCCACTGGTTTTTGAAGATTTTACGGATGCTTGGTCCTCCGCAGCGCTCACATTTTCCGCCGTCAACTTCTTCGTTTGCAAGCACTACTTTGCAGTCGTCACACCAGTTGACAGGCTGCTTCTTCTGATAAGCAAGTTTCTTTTTGTAAAGTTGCAAAAAAATCCACTGTGTCCATCTGTAGTAATCCGGGTCTGAAGTTGTCACTTCTCTGTTCCAGTCATATATGCAACCAATTTCTTTGAGCTGGCGTCTCATATTGTCTATATTTTTTCTAGTACTGATTTTAGGATGGATTCCTTTTTTGATTGCGTCTGTTTCAGCAGGCAGTCCGAAGTTGTCCCATCCCATGGGATGCAGAACATTGTATCCTGATAATACTTTATAACGGCTCCACACATCGCTAAGGACATATCCGCGCCAGTGTCCGACATGGAGTCCGGAACCTGAGGGGTAAGGGAACATGTCCAGACAGTAGTATGTTGGTTTATCGGCATGAAGTTTATTATCAACATTGTATAACTGTTGCTCCTCCCATTTTTTTCTCCAAGAAACTTCGAACGATGAGGGCTTATATTTTTTGTGTTGTTCCATTTCTTTTTCCTCCATTAAGTATAAGAGGGACAAAGGGACAGGTACCTTGTCCCGGGACAAGGTACCTGTCCCTTTGTCCCTCTTGTACCGATAATTTTTTTCATTTCTTTATAATATATAATAGTTTGTATTTGCAGTCAAGAAATCATGCATTACGAGTGTCCCAGAACATCCTCAATAATAATTTTATTTACACCATTCAAGTATGCATAACCACTGGCCTTAATTATGTCTGTGTCGGTTGCATTTGCTGAATAAATCTTATCTTTATACTGAAGTCTGATGTTGACTTTACCTAGAGCTTCCTTACCCTTTGTAATGCTGCTTGTTTTATATTCCTTCAATTCAATATTCATACCGACCAAGTCTTTAATTGCTGTATAGAGTGCATCAATCGGACCGTCTCCCACTGAGCTGGTTTTCAAAATTTCGTTTCCTTTCTTAAGCTTTACAGAAGCAGACGGAAATATATCGTTACTTATTACCTGGGCACTGTCCAGCGTAAAAATACTTTCTGTGATTTTTTTGCCGTTTTCATCAAGCTCTTTGCCGTACTGTGAATTGAACTTTTCAATAAGATAGAACAAGTCGGCATCATAAACTTCTTTTTTGGTATCGGCCAACTCCAGAAACATAGCGAATATAGACTCAAACTCAGTCTCACTGAAATTATTGTAGCCTAGGTTGCTAAGTGCATTTTTAAACGCATGTCTGCCCGACCTTGCCGTAAGAATAAGTTCCATTCCGTCAACGCCTACATCATCAGGGTTTATGATTTCATATGAGTCTCTGGCTTTTAACAAACCATCCTGATGAATTCCAGAAGAATGTGCAAAGGCATTGCCACCGGTAATTGCCTTATTAACCTGAACTTCAAGCCCCATAAGTGCTGTAGCGAGGTTGGAAGTTCGCTTGATTTCTTTTGTGTCCACATTTGTGAAAGCATTGTAATAATCCGAACGCACCTTGATACCCATAACTACTTCTTCTAAAGCAGCATTACCTGCCCTTTCTCCAATACCGTTTATGGTACATTCAACTTTGTCAGCTCCATTTTTTACTGCTATCAGCGTATTTGCTGTTGCAAGTCCTGTATCATTGTGGCAGTGCACGCTTAACAGAACCTTGTCATTCAAATTTTTAAGCCTGTAGTTTATCTTCCTGATTATTTCGCCAAACTCTTCCGGAACAGCGTACCCTACTGTATCGGGAACATTTATAATTGTGGCACCGGCTTTTACTACTGCTTCAATTGTTTTCCACATGTACTCAAAGTCTGATCTAGAGGCGTCTTCCGTTGAATACTGGACATCCGGAAGCAATGTTTTTGCGTATTTTACACTTTCTACTCCCTGTTCTAAAACTTGTTCTTTAGTTTTGTGGAATTTTTTTTCAACATGTATGTCCGATGTTCCGAGAACAATGTGAATAAGCGGGCGCTTTGCGTGCTTTACACCCTCATAAACCGCATCAATGTCGCTCTTAACAGCCCTCGCAAGAGCTGTTATAACAATGTCGTCATCGCCTACAGCTTTTGCGACTTCTGCAACAGCCTTCAAATCGCCGGGGGATGACATCGGAAAGCCTGCCTCAATAAAATCAACCTTCAACCTCTTTAACTGCTTTGCAAATTCAAGTTTTTCGAACATATTTAACTTAGCACCCGGTACTTGCTCACCGTCTCTCAAAGATGTATCCAACACCCAAATTTTACGACTCATAATAAAATCCTCCTATTCACTTTAATATTAATCTTTTTTTATGTCACCAGTATGCATTTCTTAAACAATATAGAATTCTATAAAATAAAAAAACCCGTCTCTAAATTAAAGAGACGAGATTTACCCGCGGTACCACCCTTATTGGTTATTAAAATAACCCAACTCATTCAACAGCTAACACTGTCTACCCTTGTAACGTAGGGGTAACGACTTTCCCTAATCTCAGGAAAGTAACTCAAAGACGAGTTCAAAGGTAAGAGCATTACTGCATCTCAACAACCGCAGCTTTCTGTAAACCTCTTAAATCTTTTACTACTTCTTATCATTGTATTTAACAATATTTGCTTATAATTAAATAAATTATACACTGCACTCAATAATTTGTCAACTACTATTTTTTTTTTTGAGTTTCCCCATTTTTTTAATGTAGTGCTAAATAGTCCGGTTTGGCTGTGGACATGAAATGCTACAGAATTCAACGCTAACCCAAGAGTTGGCAATACTCGTTCGCTAAGAAATTCCTCCGCATTTCATGCCCCCATCCAAACCTGGTTAGTAGCTGGAATTAGCTTTTACATCTTTAGAATTAGCCTAAGGATAAAGTTATTAACATTTTTAAGCCTTTTTTAAAACTTATCTAGAACTTTAAAAAGTTATCCGCAGATTTGCCTTTAGATAGTGCAAAAGCCCGCCCAAAGGAAGGTGTCCGATTATTCCTGGAAAAGACACCTCCATCACAACAACTTGATACTTTCAAAGCCTTTAAGTTTAAAGTTTCCTCAGCTTTTTGTTTTTAATTTTGGGAAACTTAAACTATTTTTGAAAAGGGGTACATAAATTATAATCGTTACTTTTTCCTGTTTTAGGTTGTATAATCAATAAGAAGTATAATTTGCAATGTTATATTTATGCTAGATACTGGCAAAGTGAGGTGTAAATGGCTTGAACATACGTGAACAAAAAAATATTGATGCTATTCTTGTAGACAAAGCATTAAAAGGGGATACTGAAGCTTTTTCTAACTTGGTTCTTAAATATGAAAACCGTTTATATGGCTTTTTATATAAAATCACATTCTCAAAAGAAGATACTGAAGACATATTTCAGGAAACATTTTTAAAAGCTTACAATAACCTTTACAGATATGATAACAAATGGGCTTTTTCAACGTGGTTATATAAAATAGCTATAAACATTTTTAAAAATTACTACAAAAAGAAAAAAGTTACCATGTGTTGTTATGATGAAATTCCTGATGTGAAATGTGATTTAAGTGTTTCTCCTGAGATAGCTTTAGAGATCAAAGATAGCAAAAAACAAATTTTAGAGATAATAAATAGCTTGAGTTTTGGTCAAAAAACTGCAGTGTGTTTAAGGTATTTTAATGATTTAGAATATAAAGAAATAGGTCGTATAATGAATATATCCTTGGGTGCTGCAAAAATGAAGGTGCAAAGGGCTAAAAACATACTGTGTGAGAGAATTGACCAATTGGTCAAGGAAGGAGTGATATAAATGAAATGTAAATATGATAATAGTAGTATTATTGCATATATGGAGGGTGATCTGTCGGATTTTGAAGGAGAAGAGTTTAAACAGCACATCAAGTCCTGTGAGAAATGTGCCAAAAAGTTAAGAATTCTTATTTATGCAGAAAATTATTTTAAGCAAGATACAGAAATAAAGCAATCTTTAGCAAACAATGTTATGACTAAAATAGATAAGAATAGATACAGAGATAATACAATATTAACTAAAATTGCGTCTGTTTATTACAGAAACATGTCTGTGTGGAAGACTGTACTTCCAGCAACGGCTGCTATAATACTAGCTGTTTTGGTGTTGCAGTACGGCAACAATTTCATCATCGGTATTAAGGATAATATTGTTGCAGGTATAAGGCAAATGGATCATGAAAGAAATACGCAATTAAATAACAACGAAATAGCTTTTAAAACACCGGCGCAATCATCCGTTCCAACACCTGCTCCTACGCCGGCAGAAGAAAAAGAGACTTTTGTACCTGATATGAACGGGATACAGGAAATTATGGCGTTAAGTAAAGAACAGGTAATTGAAAGGTTAGGGGACAATTACAAAATAGTGCCTGCAGGTGCGGAACATGCGGAAGATGGTTACAGATATGAAGAATATGGGATGACAATTATATTTGTACACACTTTATCTGGTACTATTATTGGGACAATAGAATGCGATGAGAAAGTAAATATTAATGGTGTAAAATTAGGAATGACGATTCCTGAAATAGAAAACATTTTAGGTGAAGGTAAAAAAAGGGAATTAGTAGTAATAGAACCGGAACAACCTGAATATGCGTTATTCTACATATATAGTGACAAAACTACGGTATGGTTTGGCAGTATGGAGGAAAAAGGTGTTACTACAGAATTACAAATTAGAAGGTATTCTGGGCCTTTTCCAACACCTGCTCCGACGACACCTGTTCCTATAGAAGATATTGAGGGATATATACCAGATATGAACGGGATACAGGAAATTATGGCATTAAGTAAAGAACAGGTAATCAAAAGGTTAGGGAATAATTACAAAATAGTGCCTGCAGGTGCAGAAAATGCAGAAGAAGGTTACAGATATGAGAAATACGGAATGACAATTATATTTTATGGTTCTAAGATCGGGGCAATTGAATGCGATGAGAAAGTAAACATTAATGGAGTTAAATTAGGAATGACGATTCCTGAAATAAAGAATATTTTAGGTGAAGGTGAAACTAGAAGTCTTGTAATAATAGAACCGGAACAACCTAAATATGCTTTATTCTACATATATGATAACAGAGTTATGGTATGGTTTGGCAACATGGAGGAAAATGGTGTTACTACAGAATTACGGATTAATAGGTATGTTGGTCCTCTCCCAACACCTGTTCCTACGGAAAGGATTGGGGGCTTTATACCTGATATAAACGGAATAACGGAAATTATGGCGTTAAATAAAGAACAGGTTATTGAAAGGTTGGGGGACAATTGATTGATGCGGCAAAGAGACCATAAATACTGTGGGAAAGTTGAGATGATAAGCTAAATGAAGAATGGAAGAAATAGAACTCATTTTCTATAGTTCCCTAAGTAAATTTATATGAATGATTTATAAGTTGTAGCATTTATTCATGTTGACAAGTATTTTTTTTGAGCGCATACTTTAAAATATAAAGTACTTTATTATTTTGAAGTATTAAAAACTAAGGAGGTTGTTTATATGGATGAAAAGATACTTAATGAGGCAGTAGAAAACATTTCTCTGATACGGGGAGTTATTGACCGTACCCGCAAATCTTTTGCAGCATTTAGCAGGATATTTATATACTGGGGATTGCTTTTTATACTCAACAGCATGCTGCAGGAGATAATGCTGGCAAATAAAGAACAGGTATCATCAATACTTACCAAGTTTCCATTTGTAAACTATGTGTTTCCCGTTGGCATTATTGCTTT
The DNA here is from genome assembly GCA_964409165.1 of uncultured Oscillospiraceae bacterium. Taxonomy (GTDB): domain Bacteria; phylum Bacillota; class Clostridia; order Acetivibrionales; family Acetivibrionaceae; genus CAYPCH01. The sequence goes on from CAYPCH010000021.1 coordinate 7,983, forward strand.
ATTTGCGTTTCTGATTTACAGGAGCATCTCTAAAAAAATACCCCTGGTAGGTCTGGAAAAACATTTGATGAAGATATGGATGCTTATTTTATTATTGAACGTAATACCACATAGGATTTCTATAGCTACAACTGCTGGTGTTGACTTGGGACTTGTTACTGTTGAGACAGATAACTTGGGAGTTATGCTTTTTAGTCTGGCAATTGCTCTTATAATTACTTCAATGTTTACTGAATATAAGCAGCCGATGTATGTTGGTTTAGTTTATATTTTTATCAGTGTGCTGCATTCATGCTTTGCACCTATTATAATAATTCCTCAGCCATTGGTACAGATTATATGTTTTGTGTCTCTGCCTTTTACCTTTCTGTATACTGGATTTTTCTTTAAGTCCCGGCAGGCAGGGAGGGAGTAAATTGGACATTAACTCTATTCCTGATATATTTCAATCCAAACTGAGGATAGCAATAGTATCCTGCTTAATGACAGGAGAGAAGACTTTCAAGGAGGTAAAAGAAATAACAGGGGCGACGGACGGCAATTTGAGCGTTCATCTTTCGAAACTTGAGGAGACTGGGTACATAAAAATATACAAGGATTTTTTTAACAATAAGCCCAGGACTAGATACAATATCACAGAAAAGGGAAAGAATGAGTTCGTAAATTACGTAAATACATTGGAAAACATATTAAAACAGTGCAAAGATTCTGATTCTTAAATAAAGCATAAAATGCGTATTGACATTCTCAGGTTACAAGTGTAAACTGTAAATAAGGTTACGCTTGTAACCTGAGAGGAGGAATAGCATTGAATAAGATAATTTCAAAAATAACAGACTCTGAAGTTGAGGTTATGCGTGTATTATGGAATTCAAAGGGTGAACTGCCTATTGCCGATATTCGGAAGGAACTTCTTGAGACGAGCAAATGGGAGTCTTCCACAATAAAAACACTGCTTCGTCGGCTTTGTGATAAGGGTGTGGTTTCAGCTGTTAAGAAGGAAGTTTTTTATTATAAGCCTTTAGTCAGTGAAGCAGAGTACAATGAATATACAACTCAGAAGTTAATTGACAACTTGTATTCGGGAAGTGCAAAAAATCTTGTAGCATCCCTTTTAGGGAGTAAAAAGCTAAAGAAGAAAGATATTGATGAGCTTCGCACCATGTTCAAGGTAGGTGACAGGGATGAATGAAACAATCAGGTTGGTACTGTCACTTTCTATTTCGGGTAGTATAATTGCTTTGCTGCTTTTTGCAGTTAAACCTTTTATAAAGCATAAACTTCCTCAAACTATGCAATATTATATCTGGATTGTAGTACTGTTAAGGCTTCTTATTCCATTTTCCTTTGAATGGAGTCTTATGAATCAAGTGTTCAGTATTGATAATACTTCAAGGGACACAGGTTTAAAAGAAATTTATCAACTCATGCATGGGATTAATGAAGATATTATTGATGATGGCATTATTGATGATGGCATTATTAATGAAGGCATTGCTAATGAACATATTGTTAATGAAGAAGTTATTGATGGAGATATCAGTGTTTTAAACCAGACAGCTTATGAAGGTAGGAGCGAAAGTAGTAATGTTTATAGTGAGCCCGGATATAGTGGCAAAAATTTGAGTATTGCACCTGACCTTTTTATTTTATATCTATGGTTTTTCGGAATGATTATTGTATTTGGAGTTAATTTTGTCGGTTATATGAGGTTTTTAAGACTGTTAAAGAAAGGGAACTGTCCTGCTCGCGAAAGGGAGATAATTATTCTGGAAAGTATAGCAAACGACCGTTATAAGGTGGGTCTTGTGAGAAACAAATTTATAGATACACCAATGCTTATAGGCATTTTGCGACCTAAGATTATTATACCTGACATTGATTTTGATGAATCAAGGCTAACGAACATTCTGCTTCACGAGATTACGCATTTAAGGCGCTTTGACATAGCTGTAAAATGGCTTGCTATGATTGCGGCATCTGTTCATTGGTTTAATCCTCTTGTGTATTTTGTGAGAAAGGAAATTAATAAAGCTTGTGAACTGGCTTGTGACGAAACGGTTATTAAAAACCTTGATGAAGAGGGTAAACAGGCATACGGAGACACATTAATATCTGTTGCATCGGAGCGTGAGTACCCTTCGGGTGTGATTCAAGCAACCATGTGTGAAGAAAAAAGGAGCCTAAAGGAAAGATTGGTTTCAATCATGAAGTATAGCAAGAAATCAAGGATAATAATGATAATATCAGTGATATTGCTGGCAACTGTGGTTATTGGTGCAGTAGCACTTGGAGCAAGTGTTGGCAGTTTTGGTTCAGCCAGCGAACCACCCGATATATATATAAGTGCGGAGGAAATAGAAACGAAAACGGCTATAACAGGTACGAATAACTGGAGGGCTCAGTCAGATTATCCTCATCCTTTGGATTTTAAATATGAAGCGGACAATATAGCTGAATTGGCCAGGGGACAGCAAATAGTAATAAGTACACAGAAATTTAAGTTGGATAAAAAGTATGGATTTTCCCTTAAAGATATTTCAATATATAAAAACGAGAAACTGGTAGAGCTTGAACTGCCGGAACCATTCTACACAAAAGGGGTTTTATATATGTATGCACCTTCTGATGAGGGAGAGTATACTTATTCTATAGAATTGGATTTTGAAAACGGTAAAACTGTAAACTATGGTTTTGTAGTAAGGGTTATGGCATTCGATTTAAAAGAGATTGCAAACCATAAAACGCCTTATATAGGTGACAATGTTAAGGTTCAGGGTATAGTTGCCAATCTTCCGGTTCCCAATGATAATTTTGCTCAAAGGTATATCTCATTAGGAACAGATAAAAAGCCGTTTACACTGAATGTGTTTTATGAGGTTAAAATGGATACGCTAGATGACACAGAGTGGTCAGAACTTTTCTTGAATACGAGTGTTTCTAATACGAATGTTTCTAATATGAGAAAAAATGCGCTGGTCTTATTTTGTATGGTAGATAATCTTGACGAGGTTGTCTTTGCATTCCGCAATTCAAAATCTGAAGGAACGCTCAATGAATCAAAATACGGTGCGGCATTTTCATTTAAAAGAAATTCGTTTAAAGATAAATATGGTGATCTATCTTTGCTTGGTAATGACCTGAAACTTCTTGAGGAAGCGTTGGTTAACCCACCACAGGAAGGCCTGCCCGAGCATTTTAAAGTTAAATTGGTTGATTTTTCTGATGAAGAGGTTGAAGCTGCCCGCAGTGTCGTGTATGAATACTTTCGTGCGACAGCTGCAAAGGATAGGGAGGCTATACTCAAAACCTTTACCCCTGAGTATAATCGTCCCAATACGGTTTTATATGGTGAAGAAACCCGCACGCTATTAAGTGTGGACTATGATCCAGATGACCCTATGAGGTTAAGTTATGTGCGGTATGGCATGAGAGGAAGCATAAATGGAACCCAAAAAGTTAATGTTATTGTTTTCAGGGTACGCTTTAATGTAGAGTACCCGAAAGGTGCAACTCCAGGTTCATTTAGCGAAGGAGAGTATTCAGGATGGAATATTATACTTGTGCGTAAAGACAAAAATTCTCCCTGGCTTATTGATGACCAAGGGTACTGACGAGGAGATAAATATGAACATTGAAGGAGAACTTTATAATGCACATTTCATAAAACGGCTCAACCGATTTGAAGCGGTTGTAGAAATTGATGGGACAGAGCAGTTGACCCATGTTCCCAACACGGGGAGATTAAAAGAGCTGCTGATTGAGGGGGCTGAGGTGCTGGTAAGAGGATTTGACAAGCCGGAACGCAAAACCCGGTTTGGGTTGCTATTGGTAAAAAAGGACGGAATATGGGTTTCAATCGATTCTGCCAATGTGCCCAATAGAATTATGCATGAAGCTCTTTTACAGAAGAGATTCGACATGTACAGGGATTATGACGAAGTACGCAGGGAAGTAACCATTTCAAACAGCCGCTTTGACTTCGGACTGTTTAAAGGCAGCAGGGAATATTACATTGAAGTGAAGGGTGTTACGCTTGTGGAAGGCAGGCAAGCGTTGTTTCCTGATGCTCCAACTGCGAGGGGAACCAGACATATAGAGGAATTAACCAGCATAAAGTTGAATGGAAAGGGAGCAGGAGTTGTTTTTATAGTACAGAGGGAGGATGCGGAAGTTTTAAAGCCCAATGACAGAACCGACAGGAAGTTTGGCGATTCGCTGAGAAAAGCGCAGGAAGCAGGTGTGGACATTCATGCTTACACATGTAGAATTGACATGACCTTAAGCAAAATGGACATTGTGTGTCAAATACCTGTGTTGTTGTAACCTTGAAATTGCAATGGAGTTATTTAATATTACAAAACATGTAGTTGAAAATTCTCTTGTCATAGATTAGAATAAAAACATTGGTGTCAAAAGACGCACTACTAAATTTTAAGGGGATAGAGGTTGATTTAATGAAACGCAATATGTTAAAGTTGATTTCTTTGCTGTGCATTTGTTTTATGCTGGGCGGATGCGCATTGCCTACGGCAGATACTGCTCCAAAGGTAGTAAAAAGTGAAGATGGTAAAATGGAATTGACTATTCCGTCAAATTGGAATGGGAACACTGAAGAGTTGCATGAAGAAGCGGAATTAAGAGTGTCAAACATGAGAGAAGAAAAATATGTTATTGTCTTAAATGAAGAAAAAGATGCATTTGATGATGACATAACTTTAAAAGATTACCGTGACCTTATTATAGGGGGAATGGAAGCCAGCATTGAAAACTCAGAACTTAGTGAGACTATAGAGACACAAGTGAATGGAAATAAAGCCATGCTTGATGAGATAGAAGGTTCAGTTAATAAAATCAAGGTTATATACTGGATTTACTCTATTGAAACTGAGGATAGCTTTGTACAGATTATAGGCTGGACACTGCAAAAAGATGCGGAAAAGAACAAGGACGCTGTCCTGAAAGTTATGAACAGTTTTAAAAGAGGTACAGAAGTTGAAGAACCACCGATAGAATGAAGGTTGACAGTTAAGGTGCCAGAAAAGGTGCCTGTCACTTAACTTATTGCTTCAATAAGTTAAGTGACAGGCACCTTTTCTTTTTTTAAGAACAAATGTTGACAAAAAACTATCAAAATTGTATAATTAAATTGTTAAATAATTAACAATCTGAAGTAGAATTTATGTAAAAGTGTATTAGATAAGGAGTGAGGTAACTATGAAGGAAAAAACAAAAAACAATCAGAGCACAGAGATAAATGATGTAAGCAAAGTAATTGATGGACTTGCTGCAAGGGCAGAGGCTGCGCTGGAAAAGTTCATGGATTATGATCAGGAAAAAATAGATGAGATAATAAAAGCAATGGCAATGAGCGGACTAGATAATCATATGCGTCTTGCAAAGATGGCCATTGAGGAGACGGGTCGAGGCATCTATGAAGATAAAATTACAAAGAACATGTTTGCAACTGAATATATATACCACAGCATCAAGTATGTTAAGACTGTAGGTATAATCGATGAAAACGAGATCGAGGATTATTATGAGGTTGCAGAGCCCGTGGGAGTAGTGGCTGCTGTAACTCCTGTTACCAACCCGACTTCAACTACCATGTTCAAGGCGATAATAGCAATAAAGACAAGAAACCCTGTAATATTTGCATTTCATCCGTCAGCACAAAAGTGCAGTGCTGAAGCTGCAAAAGTCGTCAGGGATGCAGCGTTGGCTGCTGGAGCTCCCGAGGACTGCATACTCTGGATTGAGGAGCCATCGGTTGAAGCAACTCAGCTTTTAATGAACCACAGAGATGTTTCATTGGTTCTTGCAACTGGAGGAGCTGGAATGGTACAGTCCGCATACAGCACAGGAAAACCTGCTCTTGGTGTGGGACCTGGTAATGTACCCTGTTATATTGAAAAAACGGCAAATCTGAAAAGGTCTGCAACTGACCTTATTCTTTCAAAAACCTTTGATAACGGTATGATTTGTGCTTCTGAGCAGGCGGTTATAGTGGACAAGGAGATATCCGGGGAATTTGAAGCATTTATGAAATACAACTCATGTTATTTTTTGAATGAAGAAGAGACAGCGATGCTGTCAAAGATTGCTATAGACGAAAAGAAATGTGCTATGAATTCCAAGGTTGTAGGACAGTCGGCATATAAAATTGCCCAAATGGCTGGACTTACTGTCCCGGAAGACACAAAAATACTTATAGCGCGTCTTGACGGAGTTGGTCCGGAATATCCGCTTTCCAGGGAAAAACTGAGCCCTATTCTTGCATATTATGTTGTTGATTCGACGGAGCAAGGGATAAGGAGAGCAGAAGAAATGGTTGAGTTTGGAGGACTCGGACATTCAGCTGTTATACATTCAGAGGATGAGAATGTTATTGAGGAGTTTTCAAAAAGGCTTAAGGCTGGACGATTGATTATAAATTCTCCTTCAACCCATGGAGCAATTGGTGATATATATAATACAAATATGCCTTCTCTTACGCTTGGTTGTGGTTCTTTTGGCAAGAATTCAACAACTCAGAATGTTTCCGCAGTAAATCTTATCAACAAAAAGCGTGTGGCCAGGAGGAGAGTGAATATGCAGTGGTTTAAAATACCTGAAAAAATATATTTTGAATCGGGTTCAACCCAGTATCTTGAAAAAATGCCGGACATAACGAAGGCCTTCATTGTAACAGACCCTTATATGGAAAAGCTGGGATACGTGAAAAATATTCTTTACTATTTGAGGAAAAGGCAGCAGTATGTGAACTGTGAGATATTTTCAGATGTTGAATCAGACCCATCCATTGAAACCATAATGAGGGGCTGCGAGCTTATGAATAATTTCAAGCCTGATGTAATAATTGCACTAGGCGGGGGCTCAGTCATGGACGCTGCAAAAGGAATGTGGCTTTTCTATGAACACCCGGAGGTTGATTTCAACTCTCTCAGGCTGAAGTTTATGGATATACGTAAAAGGATATACAAATTTCCCAGACTGGGTAAAAAGGCAAAAATGGTTGCAATTCCGACAACATCGGGTACAGGTTCGGAGGTTACTTCCTTTGCGGTTATAACTGACAAACAAAAGAATATAAAATATCCTCTTGCGGATTATGAACTGACTCCTGATGTTGCTATTATTGACCCCGACTATGTAATGTCGGTTCCGCCTTCAGTAACTGCAGACACAGGGTTGGATGTACTGACCCATGCTATTGAGGCATATGTATCAATTATGGCATCAGATTTTACAGATGGTCTTGCAATCAAGGCAATACAGCTTGTGTTTGAATATTTGCCGAGAGCTTACAGGGATGGAAGTGATGCTGTGGCAAGAGAAAAAATGCATAATGCTTCATGTATTGCCGGTATGGCATTTACAAATGCCTTCCTTGGTATAAATCACAGCCTTGCCCACAAGCTTGGTGGTGAATATAATATTCCACATGGAAGAGCAAATGCGGTAATGCTTCCCTATGTTATAGAATACAATGCGCAGAAACCGACGAAGTTTGTTTCGTTCCCTAAATATGAGACATTTATAGCCGACAGGAAGTACGCTGAAATTGCAAAGGCTTTGGGATTACCTGCATCCACAATCGAAGAGGGTGTAAAAAGCCTTATTGATGCAGTGAGAAAACTTATGAAGGAATTGAATGCGCCCATGACGATAGCCGAGTGCAAGGTTGATGCCAAAAAGTTTAAGGCTAGGGTTCCTGAGTTGGCCGACAGGGCGTTTGAAGACCAGTGTACAACTGCAAATCCAAGGCTACCGTTGGTAAGTGAATTGGAGAAGTTATACATGAAGGCGTTTAACGGTGCTTAAGGGATAAGGAAGATAAATAGCAACTTTGTAATTATTGACCGCTCCGGTAGATATCAATTGTAATACATCCGGGGCGGTTATTATATTTCAGGAATAATTACATATCAAAAAAATGATCCTACTGATTTTGTTTGAAAATTTGATTTTGGTGATTTTGTAACTTTTAAGGGTTATATCGTTATAAATAAGTTTTCATTTGCATATAAGCCTATTCCGGAGTAAAATAAAGATGTTGATCTCTAAATCTATTTGTGTAATTTAACAAGAGTTGTTATAATAAATAGTAATATAAAGAAAGGGTAAGGTATTTACTGATGAGAATTGGCTAATACGGCAAAAATAATTGGATTTAACAGAGTTGAAATTAAGCTCTTATTTATGCTGGATTAGCTATATAATAAACCTTTTTAAATGCTTAAAAGCGGATTTTTTATGCCGCATTCTAAAGTTTGTTATGTCTTTCCAGCACATTATCTGATGTGAGAGGAGAGATTTTTTGATGCTTTTTTTAGAAGCTACAAATATTAAAAAATACTTCAGCAATAGGTTGATAATAGAGTTTGATGAATTTAAAGTATATTCGGGAGATAAAATCGGAATTGTAGGACAGAATGGTTCTGGCAAAACAACGCTTATGAATATTCTGTCAGGTGAGTTGGAACCGGAGGAAGGTTTTATACGAAGGTTTTGCGATATAGCTTATATACGACAGTTTTCCGATGAAATGATAAAAGCCGACGGGAAAAGCTTAAGGGAATTTAATCTGACTGATAAAGTCAATCAAAATGTGTTCAGCGGAGGCGAAAAAACCAGAATTAGAATTGCAAATGCTCTTAGTGGGAGCAAACTCATGCTGTTTGCAGATGAACCAACGGCAAACCTCGACTGCAAAGGGGTTGAAACATTAATGCAAAAGCTTCTTATGGTTGATTCTTTTATTATTATCAGCCACGACAGAGTTCTTCTTGATAACCTTTGCAACAGGATTATCGAAATAAGCAACGGAGAATTAAGATTCTATAACGGTAATTATACATCTTATAAGCAGCAGAGGGAAATTGAACTTCAATACAGGGAGCAGGAATATGAAAAATATGTTACAGAAAAAGCGAAGCTTGAGAATTCAGTAAAAGATAGGCAGAGAAAATCCGATTCAGTAAAAAAGGCTCCTAAGAGAATGGGAAATTCTGAAGCAAGGCTCCACAAAAGGAAATCCAATGAAAAACAAGAAAAAATCAATAGTGCACGCAATAGCCTGAAAACACGACTGGAAAAGCTTGAAGTGAAAGAAAAACCTGAAGATATTCTACGGGTTAAGCTGGATTTTTCTCTTACAAACCCTCCTGAAAACAAGATTGTTATTTCAGCTGGAAATCTTAGTTTCAGCTATGGCAGCAGAAAAATATTCCAAAACGCAGATTTTAAAGTTTATAACGGCTCGAAGACTGCTCTATGGGGAGAGAACGGGGTAGGTAAAACAACTTTGCTGAACCTGATTTCACATAAAGCAAGTGACAGCATATATATTGTTCCCAAAGCCCGTATAGGTTATCTTTGTCAGGAGTTTGAAAACCTGGATAGTAGCAGGACCGTACTGGAAAACGTAATGCAGGAAAGTGTACAGTCTCAGGCTGTTGCACGTACGATATTGGCGAGGCTTCTTATGTCTGGAGATGATGTATATAAGAAGGTCGGAGTGTTAAGCGGCGGTGAAAAGATTAAGGTTTCCTTTGCAAAGCTTTTTGTGTCCGATTCTAATGTTCTTCTTCTGGACGAACCTACAAACTATCTTGATATGGCATCTATGGAAGCACTAGAAGGTGTACTTTGTGATTATGAAGGCACAGTTGTGTTTGTTTCCCATGATGAAACGTTTGTAAATACAGTTGCCGATAGACTTCTTGTATTTGAAAACCTTACGGTAAGAGATTTTGAGGGAAGTTTGCAGGAACTAAGGCAGAATCGACTAAAGGGTAAAAAGGAAGATGTCAATGAAACAGAACGTATTGCCTTGCAAATGAGAATTACAGAAATAGTATCAAAGCTTTCGAATCCTGGTGAGGATAAAGAGACCCTTGAAGCTGAATACAAACGTTTGATATCGCTTATAAAATAGGTTTAAAAAAGGTGTAACGAATTATATATTTATGATATGATGGAGGAAGATACCATTAAAGTATAAGATAATTGTCAAGACGAAAAAAAAGGCGACATCAGAGGGGGAAGTTATGATGGAAAAGATAAATAATTTTTTGCTCCAAAATATAGCATTTTTTATTATTGCTGTTCTTGTGTTTTTGCTGTTTAAAAGGCTGGGGTTAGTTGATTCTGTTTGGATGTATGCAATTGGCTCAACTGTTGGCCATATAATGTTTGAGGGGTATAAAGCTATTAAAAAGAAACGTGCCGTAAGCAAAAAAGTGTTATGAAAGCGAGCGGAGGAAAAATATATTGAAAAAAATACTATGTTTTAGACATATTTCAGTAACTTTAATTTTTACAGTTGACAACATTGTGTGAAACACATAAAAGGTTGAAAAAGATGTAACAAATTAATTATAATAAAAGTATATAACTTATAAAATACTATGTAACAAATTATTATAGCATGACAAAAAAGATATTAATGTCTGCGGCATTTGTATATCAACCATAAGAAATACATTATAGAGACACGATATTTGCTTTCAATTCCGGTTTACTTGTTTGTAAACATCTTGCAGGCACCATTGGAGAAGAATAAGTTTTTTGTATAGGGTTTTCTTTTAGGGGAGGTATATGAACTTGAAAAGGTTTAAGTGTTTTGCTGTTGTTTTATTAGTATCTATTCACGTTTTGAGTTTTAACGTTATTTCTGCTGTTCAGAACAAGGTTGGGGATGTGAACGGTGATGATATCGTGAATAGCACTGATTACTCACTCATGAAAAGATTTTTGCTTAATACCATTGATGATTTTCCTGTACAGGATGTCATGTGGGTAGCGGATGTTAACGGAGATGGATATATAGATAGTACGGATTATGCTCTTATGAAAAGATATATTCTTGGAATAATTGAAGGTTTTCCGAAAAACGAATCTACGATACCAACACCAACTTTGCCACCAACATCTACACCTGAACCTGAACATACACCTACACCTGTTATTACGTCTGTGATAACGCCTGAAACCTCACCAAGCAACAACGAGCCTTACCCGGGATGGGATAAGATGCGCTCAGGATATGCTACTTACACAGGCTCAGGGTATGAGGGAGGAATTGCCCTATTAGATCCAATTCCTGCCGACATGGAGATTGCAGCTGTAAACAAGCCCGAATATAACAGTTTTGGAGTGCAGGCAGCCCTTGCCGGTGCATATTTGGAAGTAACAGGATCGAGGGGAACTACAGTTGTGTATGTGACAGATTGCTATACAGAAGCATTTGAAGGTGCATTGGATCTTTGCAGAATTTCATGTGATAAACTGGGGGATACAAATGTTCCTGGAGGGAAAATTGATTTGGAATGGCGTGTTATAGCAGCACCTATTACCGGTAACTTTACATATCGTGTTTTACCCGGCAGTTCTAAATGGTGGCTGGCTCTGCAAGTGAGAAATCACAAGTATCCGATTATGAAAATGGAGTACTACGATAATGGTGAATGGATCAACCTGCCAAAAGACCGATGCAACTATTTTGTAATAAATAATTTATCAACATTGACCCCTAAAATAAGGATTACAGATATACGGGGCAAAGTTGTAACAGATGTTGTTGATTCTATCCCTGAAGATTTCGAAGAAAATTGTTTAATTCCCGGCAACTCCCAATTTCCTGACTAAGGAATAAAGGGATAGACCTCTTGGAGTGAAGTAAATCCGACAAAAGTAGGGAATCGATGTCCCGAAGCTTTTATCAGTCCTCTTGGAGTGAAACGAAAGAGACAAAAATTTTGTACCCTTGATGGGTATGAAATTTTTTTATGATATAATTGTGATATTACAAGGTTTATCGAGGAGGTATACAAGTGTTTGAGATATTTTCTTCATTGTTGAAATATATTTTTATTACTGTAATTTATCTTTTTATTTTTGCAATTATCCGAATGATTTACCTTGACTTATATTATATGAAAGCTAGAAGAACAGGACAGAACCTGCCTTACATAAAGCTGATCAACCGTCGTGACAGTCTTGATGTTAAAGTGGAAGAAAGCTATATACTTGATGATAATCTTATAATTGGACGGTCATTAGGAAACAGCATTACCATCACTGACCCATTTTTATCCGGACAGCATGTGGTGTTTACAATTAAGGACGACAGATACTGTTTAAAGGATTTGGGAAGCACCAACGGCACGTTTGTTAACGGCAAAAGGCTTGAAGATGTGCCGATAGTGTTAAATGACGGGGATAGGATACGTATCGGGCAATTGGACTTTTTGTATGTTGCAGGGTTGGAGGTGAAATAATGAGAGCTTTTAAACATCCGCCGCCTTTTGCTATGATAGTATTGGTAAATGTTATTGGCTATGGACTATTGCTTTTCTATAAAAAGCCTTATGATTATTTCATTCTTTTGGCAGGTTTATCGGCTATTCTTCTTATAGGTTTTGGGTATTTTGCGATACGGAAGGCAAGGCTTGGGGATGGGTATCTTTTTCTTATTTCAGGTATGCTTTCAAGTATAGGTATTATCATGATATACAGACTTGACAGAGGGCTAGGATTCAAACAGATTATATGGTTTGGTATAGGAATAGTATTGTTCTTTGCCTGTTGTTTTGTATATCGGAAATTTGAGGGTTGGGAACGGTTAACATATTATTATCCTGCAATTTCCATGGCAATGTTTATGGCTACCCTTTTATTCGGGAGGAGTATCAATGGTGCAAAAAACTGGATTTTCATAGGTGGGTTCAGTATTCAGCCGTCAGAATTCATAAAGATTTTGTTTGTCTTTTTTATAGCGGCATTCTTCAAAGAGTATGGGGAAGAGTTTAAAGAGCCAGGCTCATTTGGTTTCAAAAAGGGTGAATTAAAGCTATATATTAAGGGTGATTTAAAGTTATACATTCTTATGGGAGTAGCGTATATGCATTTTGGATTTATGGTAATACAGAAAGAATGGGGGACTGCACTTTTATTGTTCTTGGTTTATTTCATGCTTGTATATATTTTAATAAACAATAGGATGTTTTTATTGATTAATGGTGTTTTGGCATTTGCAGGAGGTCTCGGAGGAGTGCTTCTTGTTAGCCATGTAAAGGTCAGGGTTGACACTTGGTTGAATCCGTGGGTCGATATTGCAAATAAAGGATACCAGATAACCCAGTCTTTGTTTGCAATTGGTTCTGGGGGATTCTTTGGAACCGGTATCGGGCTGGGAAGACCTGATTTTATTCCTGAAGCTAACACCGATTTTATTTTCTCAGCTATTTGTGAAGAGATGGGCATTTTTGGAGGGGTGGCAGTTGTCCTGCTCTATTTTATATTGGTATACAGGGGATTTAAAATTGCACTTTTTACAAAGGAATATTTTAATAGGATTTTAGCTCTCGGAATTACTCTGACTTTCGGATTTCAAACGTTTATTATTGTTGGGGGTGTGATAAAGCTCATTCCACTTACCGGTGTTACTCTGCCCTTTATCAGTTATGGAGGCAGTTCCCTGATTGTAAGCTTTATTTCGCTTGGAATTTTACAGGCTGTTTCAGCAGGAGCTGTAAGCGGAAAGGAGAAACCGGATGGAGAATCAAAATAAGAGAATTATTCATGCTATGATTTTAATGTGTTTTTTATTTCTCTCCATTATAATTTATCTTACTTATTTTGAGCTATTTGTGAAGGATGGAATTCTCAACAATACGTATAACCGCAGACTGGTGGAATATGAGGATACGACCCTCCGGGGAAGTATTCTTGACAGAAATGGAATTGTGCTGGCTCAAAGCACTACCGACGGAAAAAATCAGAAACGCATTTATCCATATGGCAGTTTATACAGCCAGGTTATAGGATATAATTCAAAGTCTTACGGCAAGTCACTTATGGAATTGCACTACAATAACGAACTTTTGAATATACGGGAGTTTGACACTGTATTTGCTAGCATTAAGGAGAAAATTTCAGGAGAACATAAAACAGGCAACAACCTTTATTTAACTCTGGATCACAAGCTACAGGTAAAAGCAGAGCAGTTGATGAACGGTCAGAATGGATCAGTTGTAGTAATGGAGCCTAAAACCGGTGCAATTCTGGCAATGGTCAGCAAGCCGGACTTTGACCCGGACAGTGATAAACTTGCACAGAACTGGGAGGATATGATCAAGTCAGAGAACTCTCCTTTCCTTCCCCGTGCAACTCAAGGACTCTATGTTCCCGGTTCGACTTTTAAAGTACTTACCGCTGCTGCTGCTGTTGAAAACGGTATGGAAGACAGAACCTTTGACGACAAAGGAAGTATTGTAATTGATGGCAGAAAAATTAACAACTTCAAAGAGCAAGTTTATGGCAATATAGATATGGCAACAGCTCTTGCAGTATCCAGCAATGTGGCTTTTGCCCAGATAGGTGCTGATCTTGGAGATAAAAAATTAAAAGATATTGCCGAGCGGGCAGGAATGAACAGGGAAATTCCTTTTGATATACCGGTAAGTATCAGTCGTTTTTCTTATGATAATATGGGAAAAACAGATTTGGTAGCGGTGGGAATAGGACAGGGAAAATTACTTGTAACACCTTTGCATATGGCGATGATTGCATCGGGAATTGCAAATAATGGCACAGTTATGAAACCTTATCTTGCACAGAGAGTGGTTTCTGCGTCAAATGATACTCTGAAGACTGCAAAGCCGGATGTTTATAGCCGTATGATGACATCTGAAACCGCAACAAAGATAAAAGATATGATGAAGTATGTGGTGGAAACAGGAACAGGTAAAAGTGCCGCCATAAAAGAAGTAGAAGTTGCAGGGAAGACGGGTACGGCTGAAAATGAGCTTAGTGGAAAGAATAAAAACAAAGAACATGCCTGGTTTATTTGTTTTGCGCCTGTAGATGACCCCCAGGTCGCAGTTGCTGTCGTACTGGAATACAGCGGATCTACCGGTGGTGCAGCTGCGGCGCCCATTGCCAGAGATTTAATGCGTCAAGTACTGGGCAAGTAACTAAAGGTAATAATAGTTCCCGACGTTACGACTTTCTTGGGTGACATTTGATATGATGTGTAGTATTATAAGAAAAATTAGCAATTTATACATACGAGTTGAGAGGGATATAAGATGAAAGAGTTAAATGGTATTTTTATATTGTTTTTACTGGGCGCGTCAATAATATTGACAACTATTGGCTGTAAGCCGAGTGATATTGATAAGCATAATTATTCAGATACAACAGATGCAAATGAAAAAAAATCTTTAAATGACCATACAACTGGGAAAGCTGTAGATTCAGTAGAAAAACTGGAGATTGGAGGTATTGAGCAATGGATTTATTTAAAAGGAGAGGACTCTTTAAAGCCAGTGCTTCTTTTCTTGCATGGCGGTCCTGGTTATGTTATGATGCCACTTCTTAATATGTATAACAGTGAACTTGAAAAACATTTTGTGGTTGTAAATTGGGACCAAAGGGGTGCAGGTTTGTCATATTCAAGGAAAGTACCCCCTAAAAGCATGACTTTAAAGCAGTTTGTATCAGATGTCCATGAAATGACCTCTTACTTAAAAACCAGATTTTATAAGGAAAAGATTTATATTGCAGGACATTCTTTTGGTACAATACTCGGGATGAAGGCAATTAGCGAGTTCCCGGAGGATTATTGGGCGTATATGGGAATTGGGCAGGTGGTAGATATTGGAGAGAATGAGCAACTATGCTATGATTTTGCACTGAAATCTGCTAAGGAAGATAATAATCAGAAGGCAGTAAAACAGCTGACCGCTGTTGGTAGACCCAACATAGAAGGTAAATACAAAAATGATTCCGGGTATGAAATAACAGTCAAATGGATGGAATACTACGGAGGCGATTTATATGGTAAATCTACCACCAGAGGGTTGGAAGATGAAATATACGAAAGTGAAATCTATAAAAATGCCGGTGACAAAATCGAAAAAGGTTTGTCCTTTTCAGCTCTTTTGTTTGAAGACAAGGAAGTTATGAAAATTGATTTCAGAAAACAAATAAAAAAAGTCAATGTACCAGTTTATTTCTTTTCCGGAAGGCATGATTATGACACACCCTTTAAACTTGTGGAACAGTATTATAATATTTTGAATGCCCCTGAAAAAGCACTTATCTGGTTTGATAACTCGGCACATTTCCCTTTTTATGAGGAGCCTGAAATATTTAATACAGTAATAATTGATGATATATTGCCGGAAACGTTAAATCCAAATGAGATAACTGGTAACTGGGAAGGTACCTATACAATAAATCAGGGGATTTCTTCGGTGAAGTTGAAAGTCACAAGGATGGAGGATGGAAGTTATGTTTCAATATTTTCATTTGAAGCCTCTGAGCACAATTCAGATATAAATAAAGGTGTTTACGGAATGGATGTTGATTTTAGTGCTACTGGCGGGCATGTAAGTTTTAAGGGAACTGAATGGATTGAGAAGCCCGCTTTCCATGAGATGGTTAATCTTGTGGGAACTGTTTCGGGTAAATCAATTACCGGCAATATAGTTTTGCAGGATAACATAACGAAAATAGGGACTTTTACATTGGAAAAATCAAATTAAATACTCAACTTTCCCACAGTATTTATGGGCTCTTTGCCACAATAATCTACATTGATTATTTTTGGGTTATCCCCTTCAAAAAAAGAAAACCTTTTGAATAACTATAGTGTTTGAAAAAGAATAAAAGCTTCTGGACATCGAGTCCCAAAGCTTTTTGAAGGATTTCCTTTCAGGAAATGGCTCTAAACATGTTTTTTATGGTTATTTTACAAAAAATACAAAAAAGGTTGGTTGGGGATAATGAAGGGTTTTTTAAAGAGTATCTTTTCAAGAGAATCGGTAAATACGGACAGACAGCTGGAATTAGATATAGCGAGAGGACTTGCTGTACTGTTTATGATTTTGGTTCATGTTACAGGCGAATTTTTAGATGAGAGTGCAAATGGTACTGTTTTTGCAAAAGTTGTAGATTTTTTTGGTTGTGTACCTGCAGCACCTGTATTTATGTTTCTTATGGGAGTGGGATTTATCTATTCAAAAAACCAGCACGCCGGAAAGCTTTTTAAAAGAGGAGTGCTGTTCTTTTTTCTGGGTTATGTTATGAATTTTTTCAGAGGATTCTTGCCACTTTTTATTGGAAGCCGTCTAGGCTACTATCCTTTAAATATAGATGGGCTGGAATGGTATCATTTCTTGGTAGAAGTGGATGTTTTTCAACTTGCAGGGCTTTCAATGATTTTTATTTCACTACTTAAGGCAATAAGGATAAACCTTGTTTTCTATCCGTTAATAGCTATATTTGCAGGAATAGTATCACCGTATCTGTGGGGGCTCAAAACGGGAGTTACAGCTATAGATGTATTTGCGGCAAGTGTTTTTGGGGGTACAAATTATACATTTCATCCCTTTTTCTCATGGGTATTTTATCCTCTAATGGGTGCCTCTTTTGGATGGTTGCTAATAAGAACAAAAAATAAAAGACTGTTTTACTTTTACGCATCCATTATTTCAATCACAATAATAGTATTAGGATTTGTTTATTATTATCAGAAACCTGGTATTGATTTTGGAATTGTAACAGGGGATGTATATAATTATTTTCATCATGGAATACTTTCAAACTTGATTTTTGTCGCATCTATTGTCTGTTGGCTTTCATTTTGGAATTTTACGGCACATACAATACCAAAGCTTTTAAAAAGCAGATTGCTATTCTGGAGCAAAACAGTTACCATTATTTATTTTGTTCACTGGATAATTATCGGGTGGTGTTCTTTCCTTGTGTTTGATACTTTTAGCATAATCCAGACAGTCATAGCAATGTTGGTTCTGATAATTTTTACAGACAGGATAACCGATCTGTATATAAAAATCAGGGAAAGATTATCCGAATGTGAAGAGATTGACATACCTGCTGTCCGCAATATCTGATTCCATATTAAATATGATAAAGATTTTACATCATACTCCAATATAGCATGTTATTTTAATTTTTATGAGAGGTGAAATGCATGAAAAGCGGTTTGGTAAAAGAAAGAGCTGTAAAGAAAGGAAAGCAAAGTGTTAAGGGACATACCATTTTCAAACTGGAGTCATCTTCAGATTCATTTGTACATGGTTCTAGAATGCCCGAACTTATAAAAGACGAATGCCTTTTTGAGTTGTTTGAAGAGACTGCAAGACAGTATCCTGATAATAAAGCTGTTATATATGAAGGAGAGTATATAACGTATAAAGATTTAAATGCAATGGCAAATAAAATTGGATGGATGCTTCGGGAGAAAGGC
Source organism: uncultured Oscillospiraceae bacterium (assembly GCA_964409165.1). Lineage (GTDB taxonomy): Bacteria > Bacillota > Clostridia > Acetivibrionales > Acetivibrionaceae > CAYPCH01. The sequence continues at coordinate 26,269 of CAYPCH010000021.1, forward strand.
GTTGTAAAAGAAGACAGGATTGCGGTATTTATGTCAAAGTCTTATGAATGCTATGCTGCAATATTAGGCATTATGAAGGCCGGTGCTTGTTATATTCCTCTTGACCCGGGATATCCGGAAGACAGGGTAAAGTATATTGTTGAAGACAGCTTTGCAAAATATGTATTGGTATCTGACGGAAAAGAGAAGGGGTTTTATCTTAAAAATACCATTGCAATCAATAGGAATATGTTAGGAAAATATCAAGGGGCAAACATATCCAGAGAAACATCGGGTGTTGGTAAGGATTCTCTCGCTTACATTATTTACACTTCTGGTTCCACTGGCAGACCAAAAGGTGTCATGATAGAGCATAAATCTGCTTGCAACCTTGTGCGTACTTCCCAGGAAATATATAAGGTTACTGAAAAAGATATTGTATATCAAGGTTTTACTTTAGCTTTTGATGCTTCGGTTGAGGAACTCTGGATGGCGTTTTTCAATGGAGCTGCACTTCTTGCACAAGATGAGAAAATGAGAAAGTCCGGTTCCGATCTTTTTAAACTTTTAAGTGAGTTCAAAGTCAGTATAGTTTCATGTGTACCTACACTTTTATCAATAATAAATGATGATATTCCGACACTTCGGCTTCTCATTTTAGGAGGGGAAGCATGCCCGGAAACGGTGGTAAAAAAGTTTAAAAAACCGGGAAGACGCATTTTAAACACTTATGGGCCCACAGAGGCTTCCGTAATTGCAACATGGTCTGAAATGAAGCCGGATAAAAAGGTTACAATAGGTAAACCCCTTCCTAATTACTCAGTGTATGTTGTCAAGGAAGATGGAGAGCTAGCAAAGGTCGGAGAGGCAGGAGAATTGCTCATTGGAGGCATTGGGCTTGCAAGAGGTTATGTAGGCAGAGAGGACTTGAATAAGGAAAAGTTTATAGAAAATACTTTTTGTGATGATCCATATGCTCAAAAGCGGTTGTACAGATCGGGTGATCTTGTTGCATTGGATGAGGAAGGAGATCTGGAGTTTCACGGAAGAATTGACGATCAGGTAAAAATAAGGGGATTTAGGATTGAGCTTTCAGAAATCGAAAATGTGGCAAATTCCTTTTCACAAGTAGAAGCCTCTGTAGTAAAGGTACACAAATTTGACGATGAGTCTGATGCAATATGCCTGTATGCAGTACCTGTGGATAAGACTTCAGGCATTGATTCGGAGAGCCTTTTTTATTTAATGAAAGAACGTCTCCCTTCGTATATGATGCCCCAGCACTTTATGATTATTGATGAGATACCTATACTTGCTAGTGGCAAAGCTGACAGGAAAAAGCTTCCGTTACCATCAGGAGGAGGCTTTTCAAACAATAAAAAAATCATTGCTCCGACAAGCAAATTAGAAGAAAAAATAGTCGAAGTATATAGCCAGGTTTTTAAAATGGATAATATATCTGTTACAGATCATTTTTTCAATGATCTTGGAGGGCATTCATTGTATGTTGCTCAGGCAGTTTCCATGCTCAGGAAGGAAAAAGAGTTTCAAAGCCTTAATATCTCGGATCTGTATGAAACACCTACAATACAAGAACTTGCTTTAAAGTTTGATAAAAAAACTGTCCTAAGTGCAAAGAATAAAAGAAAGAAAATGAAGACTTTTACCGAGACATCACCGAGGGCACATAAAATATGCGGACTTTTTCAGGCACTCAGTATATTTGTTGTGACTTTTTTAATTTGTATTCCCGCCGGATATATTGTGTATAGTATTTTTAGTGGTTATTTTAGTTTGAAGGAAGTACTTATTGCATTATCAGTCTTTGGAATACTGTATAATCCTGTTACCCTAATTTTGGCTGTAGCATCAAAATGGCTGCTGATAGGAAGGTATAAGGAGGGAAGTTACCCACTCTGGGGATTTTATTATTTTCGTTGGTGGCTGGCCAGATTGTTTCAGAGAATGTATCCTGAACATCTTATAAGTGGTACACCTTTAATGCCTTTATATTTGAGATTGATGGGAGCAAAAGTTGGTAAGGATTGTTATATCGGAACTCATCATTTCGGAGCCTTTGACCTGATATCCTTCGGAGATAACACCAGCATAGCACAGGACACCCAGGTTTTGGGCTATAGTATTGAACACGGATGTATAAATTTTGGGAAAATCACAGTGGGCAAAAATTGCTATATCGGAACGCATTCTACTTTATGCATAAATTCATCTATGAGTGATGGTTCTATGATAAAGGAGCAGTCGATGGTGCCATCGGATGTAAATATCCCAAAAGGCGAATTCTGGGCGGGTTCTCCGGCAAAACGCGATGAACGGGATGAAGATATAATCAAGCTTTCAGGAATGGAAAATGGCGTGGGAAGAGCTAAAAAGATTGTGACTTCCCTTCTACATACACTTGTTTTGGCTCTGTTTGGACTTGTATCGGCATTGATAATGTCCCAAGGCTTTGTGTTTGGCTATTTATACTACAAGTCGCCTTCTTGGATGATACTTATAAGCCCATTAACTGCGTCACTTATTGTTTTGGCAACCTGCTTGGAGATTATCCTGCTTAAACGGCTTTTTATGAACCGTATGAAACCGGGGGTATACAGCATATACTCCACATACTATGTTCGCAAATGGGCTGCTGACAACATAATGTATATAAGCCTACAAATGTTGCATACCTTGTATGCCACCTTATATACAGTTCCTTTCCTACGAGCACTTGGGGCAAAAATAGGCAAGAGGGTTGAAGTGTCAACTGTTACGCATATATCACCGGAACTTTTTGAGGTGGGTGACGGGAGTTTTTTTGCTGATGCGTCAATGGCAGGTACACCGAAAGTATACAACAATAGTGTTATGTACGAAGGCATAAAAGTAGGCTCGGGTACATTTATTGGAAACAGTGCTTTGGTGCCCATCAATACAACCATAGGTGATGATTGTCTCATAGGAGTTATGTCCATACCGCCATCTAACAGGAAAACAGAGAATGGGACATCGTGGCTTGGAACCCCGGCAATGTTCCTGCATAAAAGGGATGTAAATAAGGAGTTTTCCGACAAAACAACCTATAATCCCGGAACGCTTCTTTATATTAAAAGACTGGCAATTGAGTTTATCAGGGTAATATTGCCTACAAATATCTATGTTTTAGTTTCATATGTTATTGCGTATATATTCCATTATTTTGCTGTCAACTTTTATTTTTGGCAAACGGTATTATTAATGTCTGTTACAGCGGTTGTTTTTGAGGCTGCACTAATATTATTTGTAGCACTTCTTAAATTTTCCGTTATCGGTACATATAGACCTTGTGTCAACCCTTTATGGAGCAACTTCGTGTGGAAAACCGAATTTATAACGGGAATATATGAGAATTTATTGGGCGATCATATCCTTACACCCCTTACGGGCACGCCACTTTTACCTATTGTTATGAGGCTTTTTGGATGTAGGATAGGCAAGAGGGTTTTTCTTGATACTATCTTTATTTCTGAGTTTGATCTTGTTAAAATTGGACGTGAAGCAGCGGTTAACTATAATTCAACTATGCAGACCCATCTGTTTGAAGACAGAGTACTAAAGATGGATTATCTCACTATTGGAAACCGTGCAAGTGTTGGTAACGGAGCGGTTATATTGTATGATACATATATGGAGGAAGGGTCGAAACTTGGTAGCAGTTCCTTGCTTATGAAAGGAGAAACGCTTGAATCCTATACCCATTGGCATGGGAATCCGTCAAGCATGGCAATGTAAATTATAAGCATTTTGCTATAAATCCCTGGCTATTGTAAGCCCGGGATTTGTTTAATATAAAAAAATAAAATTTTTTTGATTACCCCTGCTGAAAATTATTATATATTTTGAATGTATATATAAAAGGGGTTGGAGAATATTGTTTTTGCAGAAGAGAGACAGCCTTAATGTAGGTACTGATGCTAAAAATCTTACTGTGATTATTGACAGAATCCAAAAGGGAGATAATGGGCTTCGTGAGAAATTTATAAAAGACTATCAACCCTTTATATTGGGTTGTGCTTCAAAGTATATGAATAAGTATGTTGAAATAGAAAATAGCGAGGAGTTCAGTGTTGCTCTTATGGCATTCAATGAGGCTATTGAATACTATAAAGGGGAAAAAGGGCGGCATTTTTTGAGCTTTGCAGAATTAGTCATTAAAAGGAGATTATCGAATTTTTCAAAGAAAGAAAGAAGAATAGCAAATACTTATCCCTTTTCTTTTTTTGATTCTTGTAAGGATAACCCTCTTGAAAATGTATTAGCTGAAAAGTCTGTGTTTATCCATAATGACAGATGTGAGGCGAGGGAAGAAATATTCATTTTCAATAAAAAACTTCAAAGGTTTGGGATAACGCTGGACGATTTGATAAAAAAGACGCCAAAGCATAGGGATTCAAAGCAAATGCTGATTAAAGTTGCCAGTATAATTGCTGAGAATGAGAATTTATACGAAAAACTGGATAGAAGAATGATGATACCTATGTCCGAATTGAAACCATTAATCAATATAAATCCTAAAACAGTGGAGAAAAACAGAAAATATGTGATCGCTGCTTGTATTGCAATTAAAAGTGATCTTGATATAATCAAAGGTTTTCTTCAGGCATACTTGGAGAGGGGGTAATTCCAATGACTGTAAAAGGTGTAATTTTGGAACTGAGAAAAAAGGAAGCAGTAATTATAAACGAGAGGTGTGAGTATGTAAAAATAAAAAGGATAAAAGGTATGGTTGTTGGCAATATGATAGAGTACGAGGTGCTTGAGCGAAAGAACATCATAAGGCACATTGTTGCCATAGCCGGCGTGGCTGCAGTTTTTGCGTTTATAATTTGCTACTGCTTTCTTTTTCAAAGTACAAGTCCTCAAGTGTATGCATATGTGAATTTAGATATAAACCCGAGTATGGAGCTTGCAATTGACCGGAATAACAATGTTATAGGATTGATTCCTTTAAATTCCGATGCAGAAGGCATAGTAAATCGCTCAAGTGTTAAGGGCATGAATATCAATGAGGCTATTTCGAGCATAATTGTAATACTAGAAGCGGAAGGATACATTGAGTATGAATCGGATAATATGATATTGTTATCGGCATCTATAATAGCTAAATCAGGAATTTCCCAAACTGAAATCCACAACAATACCCTTGAATTAAAAGGTGTGATTGATAATATAAAGGATACGATTGAAAATCATGAACGAATAAATTTTGAAGTGGAGGTTATTTATGCGAATCCTGGAATAAGAGAGGTATCTTCAGAGCTTAGTATGTCTATGGGAAGATACATGTTATTTACCAATGCTACTTCAAAGGGTGTTAATATTACAATTCATGACGCAATGAAAGCCCCATTAAGGAAATTGATTATCTATGCACTTGATGGAAATCCTGATGATTTAAATAATGCTATAGAAGACATGAATGATGAAACGGAAGAATCAAAAGTACTTTCAAATAAAGACAATGAAAATGAAAAGGGAGTAAGCAAACAGAAGGAATCAACACCAATACCTTCGCATGTTTTACCTTCTCCCACAAAAAGCACTGAGGAATCTAACAGAGGAAAAGAATCTGATGGAGTTTTGAGTGAAAATAATGATACTTATACAAATAATATAAATGCTCATGTGACACCGTCACCTTTTTCAAAGTATACAAATATTCTTAGTTCTTCTTCAGCACCCGTATCAACACCTGTATCTGCATCAATACCTGCACTGGCATCAACACATGCACCTACAGAAACCTCTGTTTCAGTCCCTATTATAGCCCATACTTTAACCCCTGCCCTAACACCATCGTTAACAGCATCTTTAAAATCTGACTCAAAGGTTGATTCTGAAGTAACTAGAAAATCCAATACGAATTCTTCTTCCCATAACAATACTCAAATAACATCATGCACTCCTACCCCTATAATTGCTCCAACAAAAAACTATACGCCTGATCCAACCGAAAATGTAGTCAGCGAAACACATGCACCTGATGCTTCCGATTGGAATGGTAAAGGTGGACCTAAAATGAAAAGAGAGAGAGAAGGTCAATGGAAGGGAAAACCAAACATACCAGGCATACCAAGTACATCAGAAACTTTAAGTCCTCCAGATGATACAAATACACCATCGTCTGAAGAGAAACCGGAAACATTTCGAAAAGGAAAGCCTAATATTCCTCAAATGGAAGAAAAGGAGGAAAAGCAGATGATACCGAATGTACCCAATATACCGGATATGCCTGATGCCCTGCATAAGTTAGAGTCTGAAATACTTCCTCATAATACCAACATACCTGTGAAAGAGCCAGAAAGGTATTAGGAAAATGATATCCGTGCATTTTTGCATTTTATAAAATGATAAATATATGCGAAAAGGATTCTAAATTGAAGAATTTGGTTTATTGAGATTTAACATAAGCCTACATCAGAGGGGAAAATATTCGTAGCACCAAGCGCAAAACTTTTCTATACCACCTGACTTTATCAAACTCTTTACTGCCAATCTGCCTGCACATTTTAAGTGTATCAAGGAAATCCTTCTTCATATGGAATATGCTTTCGGTGCCATACATCCACACAGCGCACTCGAAATGCAGATAGAGACTTCGGTAGTCCATATTTATTGTACCGACTACTCCGTACTCGTCGTCCGATACATATGTTTTTGAATGAATGAAACCGGGATTGTACTCATAGATTTTTACACCATTTTCAACAAGTTCTTTATAGTAGGATCTGGTAACCTCATGAACAAACCATTTATCTGCATGAAAAGGTGTAATTATACGTATATCAACACCTGATTTTGCGGCCGAAGATAAGGCTGTAATCATTTTATTATCGATGATTAAGTATGGGGTTGTTATATAAACATACCTTCTGGCTTTGTTGATTATATTGATATAAACTGTTTCTCCGACGTCTTCACCATCTAGCGGACTGTCTGTAAAAGGCTGGACGAAACCAGAGGCATTTAAATTGTTTGAGGGGACAATGTTTTTGAATTTATTGAAATCCTCATCAGTTTTAGTAAGATAATCCCACATGGACAGGAATAATACAGTCAGGCTCCATACTGCTTCACCTTTTAGCATAACCGCAGTATCCTTCCAATGACCGTACTTGTTGACTTTGTTTATATATTCATCAGATAAATTAATCCCTCCCGTAAATCCTGTATAACCATCTATTATTGCTATTTTCCTGTGGTCACGGTTATTAAGTTTAAAAGTCAGTATGGGAACCAGAGGATTAAAAACGCAACACTTTATGCCCAGACTTTCCAGCTTTTTGTCATATTTGTACGGTAGCGTGAAAAGAGAGCCGATATCATCATATATGACCCGGACTTCTAGTCCAAGTGAGGCTTTTTCTATTAAAATATCAAGTATACTGTTCCACATAAATCCTTCTTTAATAATAAAGTACTCCAGAAATATATAGTGTTTTGCACTTTTCAGTGCCTTCTTAAGCTTTTCGAACATAAGCTCCCCATTTGGGAAATATTCAACTTCTGTATTTCTGTAAGGGGGACAAAAAGCACAATTCTGTATATACTTCGACTGGTTTGCAGCATACTCACTTTGAAGACTTATATCATCAAGAGTTGCTTGCTGAGGAGGCAAGGATTCTGTCATTTTGTTCACTATAACGTTCATCCTGAGTTTATCACGGTTACTAAGTTTATTGGTAGCAAAGAAAATATAGAACAGTACCCCGAAAATGGGAAAGAGCAATACAGGAATAATCCCCGCAATTTTATATACAGGATTGCTCTTTTGGTTTATAATCCATAATACTGCAACTATACTTAGCAGGATACTACCTCCGTAGAAGAAAACGAAATACTCGTTAAATTGCAAGATTACTTCTATTAAAACCAAAAGCTGTATTAATATTGCTATGGAGGTCAGAGTAACCCTGTGGAATAAAAATCTCTTAATAAACCTCATATCACACATCTTTTCTATATTATTTTTAATGCATCTAAAACCTTTAAGACTGATATTGTGCAGAATATCCTATTGTTTCTGTATTAAACACCGATTTATTATATATACCCTTACAAAGATTACTTATACTATAAAACAAATATGATAATATATCAATTAACAAAGAGAATAAGTGAGGCGATTTTTTATGAATTATCGTGAATTAAAACCCCAGGATTTAAAAGATGTATCAAATCTACCGATGAAGGTGGTTGCGGGCGAACAGGGAAGTGATGATTCCATAAGGTACATAAGAAAAGATGAACTAAAAACTTTATTGGAGCTATATAAGCACTTAAACGAAGAGGATCCGGTACTTGAAGAAACTGAAGGGTTAACAGCTTTGTGGGAAGATATACTGAATGACCCTCATCAGCATTACCTCATTGCAGAAGCAGACGGACGCCCGGTTTCATCTTGTGTCCTTGTGATTATAAATAATCTGACAAGAGGTGCAAAACCATATGGATTAATAGAGAACGTTGTTACTCATAAAGATTATAGAAATAAAGGATATGGATCAAAGCTTTTAAAAAAAGCAGTCGCAATTGCTCGGGATAAAGGTTGCTATAAAGTCATGCTAATGTCAGGAAGGGGGGAAGAAACACTTGAATTTTACGAAAAGGCAGGCTTTGACAGAGGTAGGAAGACAGGGTTTATTATAAGGTTTTGAGATGAGCCAATGGCTCAAAGATTTTTATTTTACCCCAAGAGGTCTAATAAAAATCGAGGTGTATAAATTTGCCTCATGGGTTGTTTTACTGGATTATGTTTTACGTAATAACTTTTTTTTCTTTGACAGTTTACCTATCATAAATAATACTTTTTTTGCTAACCAGACAAATGGTTTCATCATTGAACCTTCCATTTTTCCGGCCACTTGTTTTAATTCCTTTCGTATGCTTATACTTTGAGGACAAAGTTTTTCGCATTTTCCACATTCAATGCAAAGGGAAGCATAGGAAGGCTTTGATAATACGCCTCCAAGCCACACATAATAATAAAGGCGACTTTTGATGCCAAATAGATACTTATTGTTATACTTCTCGAAACATAGGGGTATATTTACGCCCGCAGGACAGGGCATACAATAATTGCATCCGGTACAACCCACCTTCATTAGACGGCGATAGGTATCCCTGACTTTTTCAATAATCTGCAATTCATTCTTTGTAAGGGTATTAGGATAAGCATCGGAAGCAGTTTTTATGTTTTCTTTTATGTGCTCTTCGTTGTTCATACCTGACAGAACTACATGAACCTGGGGGTGATTCCAAATCCATCTTAATGCCCATTCTGCAGCAGAACGCTTAATAGGAGCGCTATCCCATAATTTCTGAACATCGTTGGGAACTTTTCCAGACAGATTTCCACCTCTTAAAGGTTCCATAATTATAATTCCCAAACCTTTATCAGTAGCATATTGAAGTCCCTCAGTACCTGCCTGGTTTTCTTCATCAAGAATGTTGTATTGAATCTGGCAGAACTCCCAAGCGTAGGCATCAACTACTTCTTTGAATAATTTTCTATCACCATGAAAAGAGAATCCTGCATGAATAATTCGTCCGTCCTTTTTCGCAGCATCAAGGAATTCCAATACACCCAAGGATACGATTCTTTCCCACATGCTTCGGCTGTGAATATTATGCAGAAGATAATAATCAATGAAGTCTGTTTGTAACCTGGAAAGCTGTGTATTCAGGAATTGATCCATATCGTCCCTTTTGTTTACCATGTAAATGGGAAGTTTTGTAGCTAGTTTAACCTTATTCCTAAGTCCTTTTGAAAAGATTTTACCAAGAATGGTTTCGCTCGCACCGTTATTATATATATAAGCAGTATCAAAGTAATTTACCCCTTGCTCAATGGCATAGCGGATTTGTTGTTCTGTTCTCGCTTCGTCAATTCTTCCGTTCTTTGAAGGAAAACGCATGCATCCGTATCCGAGTATAGAGAGTTCGTCGCCGGTTCTTTCAATTTTTCTATATAACAAACTATATCATCCTTTCTAAATCGACCAATAAGCTTAAAGGATACAAATAACCAACGTCATTATAGTACAAGCCGTCTAATCAGTCAATATAATCAATAAATTTGAGTTTTCCCATTTTTTTAATATAGTGCTAAATAGCCCGGCTTGGCTGTAGCATTTCATGCCCCTATCCAAACCTGGTTAATAGCTGGAATTAGCTTTTATATCTTTAGAATTAGCTTAATGATAAAGTTATTAACATTTTATAATCTTATTTTGAAACTTATCTGGAATTTTAAAAAGTTATCCGCAGATTTGCCTTTAGATAGTGCAAAAGCCCGCCACTTGTAGTATCCTAAATTTGTATAAAAAGGTAAGCAAGGGGGCTAATGCATGTACAATTATAGCAAATTATCATACCAGTTGAAAAGAAAAATTAAAACTTTTTCCAGTAAAACATCAAAAAATCAAAAGGGCTTTCAAGACCTAAATTTAAGTTTGTGTTTGAAATGCTTTATGGACTATTAGAATCTCAATCGCAGTTTGGATTTGAGGATTTTCGGGTTCAAAGCCTTACATCTATCCGTACCCTTAATACAATACTATCTCTTCTTATCGGACTTCTGGGTACTTTTGCAGAGAAACAGAATGAAGGTATTTTATTTTTTTATATAATAAAATGTAAAAAAGGAAAGGAAGCAAAAGAGCCGTCTGAAATTTTCAAAATAAATCCTGATAGTTTTAAGAAGCTATTTAAATAAAACACTTGTTAAAAGTATTAATGCAAAAATAAATTTGTAGATATAAATGTAGTTAGATTCATTTTTTAGAAACAGCATTAATAGTTTTTCTGCTAATACAGGGATAGCTATAGAGGATGCTGAAGAAATTTTTGCAGATTATATAAAGCGTCTGCCACACTATATAAAGGATATAAAGAATGCTATTGCAAATGAGGATTATGAAGCATTAGGAAGGTTGGTGCATTATTTTAAGGGGACTTTAGGAAATTTGAGAATTGCTCCGATATATGATTTAGCGATAAGACTTGAAGAATTAGTAAGCAAACGTCAAAAAGAGGCTTGCGAAAGACTTGTAGATGAGATAGAAAAAGCCTTTAGCTAATAATAAGAAAGATCGTAGAATATGTATCCGATACACAGAATTATTTATAATCTCTCCACATTATCTAGGCTTCTAATAATTGGGGGGATGTTGTCCTTTGTAGTGAATGCAAAAAGGACACAAAAAGTGTTGAGTCGGTTGCAATTGAATATGAATATAACCAAATGCAGTCTAGAGTTCACAAATATTTAAGACCAGGGGAATCTACTTTTGCATATTTTCTGGTATGACCGTCGGAATATATTATTTCGGCTTTTTTCTGTCCCTTTTTATAGGGCTTTCAAATTCAAAAGACCAGCTTTTATCCATAGAGACGGAGCCCTTTTCAATGGAATTGTACCTTCTTTTTTTCTATTCTGTGGCAAAAGAATTACAATGTAATAGTTGACATATGTTGATATATTACACATAATAATATATATGAATAAGGCTTATAAACAGTCTTTCTCAATTAATAATTTGAAGGAAGTGATTTAATGGAAAGAAA
>CAYPCH010000022.1:0-37553 GCA_964409165.1 uncultured Oscillospiraceae bacterium
TACTAATATGACTATTATCTATATCGGTAATTTAGGTTCTAACCTGAAGTCATTCTTCATAGTAAATAACATAAAACACAATGTTGCAATACTATTAGGATAGGGCAAGGGGCAAAGTGTACCCAATAAAATTTCAAAGCTGTTTTTATGTAATTGACTAATTTTATTTGCTAACCGTTGTCTGTGTTAAAAATAAGGTTTTATCAGCCAATTCAGCAATATCATTATCGTGAGTAATTATAATAACAATTATGTCATTTAAATTCTTGCTTAAGAAATCTTTGAGTAGTATCCTTGTTTCTTGGTCAAGGTGTGCAGTTGCTTCATCAAGTATTAGGACACTTGGTTTTTTAATTAGCGCTCTAGCAAGGGCAATTCTCCGCTTTTGCCCTCCAGACAGATTTTTGCCCCCTTCCATAACAGGCATAAATAAAATCATTTTACTCTCTTGACTGGATTTGTCACTAATCATTCCACACTGTTCTAGTGATTCTAGTATTTCATCATCAGAAGCATTGGGCGCTGCACATCTAATATTCTCTTTTAAACTACCGTTAAATAAAAATACTTCTTGGAATACAACAGAAATTTCATTTCTAAGGCTCTTAAGAGAAAGGTCAGATAGTTTTTGATTGTTATAATATATTTCACCTTCATAGTTATTGTAAAATCCCAGTAATAATTTTGCTAATGTAGTTTTTCCAGAACCATTAGGACCTAAAATTGATAGCTTCTGTCCTTTTTTAACGTCGAAGCTAATATTTTTTAGCACAGGTTTATTATTACTATATGAAAATGAAATTGAGTTTCCATGAATCTCATTTATCTTGTCGATAGTATTTGTTCCATCAATTTGCTCTGTTTGTGTGTTATATATTGTCTTAACTCTTTTCATACATGCTATGCCAGGCTGTAATGATATATAAGCTGATGATACAAGTTGGGCAGGAGCTAGAATCAACGTAGTATATTGAATAACAGCAAAATAGTCACCTATAGACATTTGTTTATTTATAATTAGACTTGCGCTCAAAACCGTAATTCCTGTTGACAAGAGAATATTTATGAATGTTAAAATTTCACTTGAAGCGGAAATAAATAAGTTTTGCCATAATGTTCTTTTGTATATATCTGAATTAATCTCATTTATTTCTGTTTCTTTTTTTTCTTGAATGTTTAAACTTTTTACTTCAGCAATACCTTGGATACTTTCTTGAACCAAGCCACTTGCTTGTCCTTCCATTTCAATTGTTTTCATCAAACTATTCTGGTATGTACTTGCAATCTTATATGATATAAAACCTACCAATGGTATAATCGGTATATAAAACAGAATTATAAGTGGATGTATCTTAAACACTGCTATTAAACCACCTGCACATGAGAAAATACTCACAACAATATGAAGAAATGTTGGTGAAAAAAACACGGACAATCCATCAATCTCACGAATTCTTTGAGATAGTTCTCCACTATTGATTTCGTCAAAGTATGACATTGGAAACTTGAAAATTCTTTGAATAACTTGCCTCTTCAATCCGCTAATAAACCTTGAGCCAAATTGTGCAGTAACACCATTGCTAATAAATTTGATAATTGAATTCGCTGCAAATAAGATGACAAGAGTTACAGCAAATTTTATAACTAGATTCATTTGACCCTTAGCAATACCTTCATCAATAATGTTCTTATTAACCATTGGCATATACAATGATATAAATGAAGATATCCCTGCTAAAATTACTATTGTAATGCTTACCGGCAAGACTGATTTTATAATTGATTTTCTCTCCATTTTATACCCCTTCCAATTCTTTGCAATAATATTCATTATCCAGTTTATTTTCAACTGCATACTCTATCGCTCTACAGTCAAAACACTGGATATTATATTTACAATTCTCACAGGGCTTAACCTTAGATTTTGATAAAAACCAAAAATCTCGGTGACCTTTTTTCTTAATTATTTCATAAAGCTGGTTTTCTTTTAGATTGCCAAGTTTAAAATCCCTTAAAAAAACACAAGGAAAAACATCTTGATTGGAAGAAAAGAATAATTGACCGTATAAGCAGCCATTTAAATTCTTAGAAATTTGATAATTTGAGATATCCAATTGAAGTTTTCTTTGATTGTAATCATATATTTTATCCAGGCATGCCAATTCATGATTATATAGATAAATATTTGAGATTGGCAATTCTAATTCACTATATCTTGACTTTTCTTTATACTTTTCGTTAATACTATTTATTAACAAAGTTCCAACGACAGGTATCTGTGCTCTTTTAAGAAGAATAATATTTTTCATTACAGTTTCATAAGAGTTAGCCACTTTTGTAATTTCATAATAGTCTTGGGCAGAATACCCGAGTAATTGAATATTAAAAATAATATTCTTATACTGTTTTAAGAATTCTATTTTCTCTTCTGTCAGACTGTACCCATTTACAGAAAAACATATTGTTATCATCGCATTACTATTTTTTACAACCTCTAAGACTTTCTGAATTATAGAATATGCATTGGGATCGTTAAAGGGGTCTCCACCAAGTATTATTATTTGTTGTACTCCAAGCATTAACAATACCTTTGTAAAGTTTAAATAATCATAATCTACAGGTTTATAATCCCACCTTTTACAAAAACACGATGCGAAACCTTTTTTACTTTCTTCAATGCAAAAGCCACAATCAAATGAACAAGTAGTAGTTAATTCTATAACTGCCTGGTTAAGCTTAAATTCAACTATGTTACTCTTTAAAAAATCAGTATCAATTATCTTTGTTTCTTCGGCACAATATGTATATTCGTTTTTAACAATAAATCCGTCTTCTAAAAGCTTGTCTAATAAATCGGATTCAATAATACAATCGTCACAATTACCGTTAACTATTTTTTCATAAACCTCTGCTTCATTTTTATCTAAACTCAAAGTATTACCGTTTAATAAATCAATTAGGATTATACCATTGACCCCTTTATTTGACAATGTAAAATTACTTAGTGCGTAAGACATTTTCTTATCCTTTCTCAACAGTCGAGTGTTGAACAATAATATTTCAAGGCTTCTTTTGCACCTTTTCTAGCTTTTTCACAATATGATTCGCTTACTTTCATTTCACTTCCATCACATTGAATATGAACATAGCATACATTACACAAATTCCCAATAACACAGTTATAGCAAACATTTTTTCTTATATTACATAAATTGGAGTAGTATTTATATGCGTACTCATAATTTATTCCAGTTTTTACATCACCTATGCTATAATTCTCATTCATTTTTTCGCATATATGGAGCCGACCATCTGTACTAACTGCTATCTTTGATTTTAAAGGAGAGCAAACCGAAAACAAGTTATCATTAAAATGTAGGCGCTTAGATATATCTAACAACAATCCATCAAAATATTTATTAATAAAATTCACTTTTGTTTCAATATTACCTTTTCTTTGCAATATATAGATTTGAAAAAGCTCCTCAAACTCTCTCCAATAATTTGAATATGCTTTATGATGGCAATAATAACTGGTATTTATTTCGACAACAGAATTTACTCTCATTAAATGGTCATCTAACACTCGATTCTCAAGAAAAAACTCATACATTTTTATTGGACTAAATCTCATATCATGTGTTAACAGTATACTAAATTTACCTATTGTCTCAACAGCAAGAGCCTGAATAAAGTTATTATACACCTTTTCAAAAGTTGGCTTGTTATCTATGGTTCTTCTGTTTAAGTCATGATATTCTTGGTATCCGTCTAGGCTAATATTTATGTGAACATTATTTTTGGATAGATACTCCGCCATTTCTTTTGTAAGAAGATAACCGTTTGTAGTCAAAGTAAATATAGCATCATCTATTTTATAATGATTTTTTACTCTTTCAATTGTATACCATATTAAGTCATACTTTAAAAGAGGTTCTCCACCATAAAAGCTGATGATAAAGGATATATTAGGATTTAATTGGACTGAACGATTATAGTTCTTAACATATAACTCCAATCCGTCATTAATAATATCTTTTGTAATTTCTTTATTTTTAAGACCTTTCGAAAAAGAATACTGTTCAGAATTGACACAATAGTTACAGCGAAAATTACATTGGTCGGTCATAACAAAGCACATTTGAGTGAATAAGCATTGTCTTGGATCATTTACAAAAGATCCATATGTAATTTCATCATGCCGGATTAAGTTGCTCTTTGCAATTACCTCCAGTACCTTTTCATCATACATATCTGCTGCCTGAATAATATTATAATCTGAATTATAAATATATTTGTTTCCTTTTAATGTTTCAATCTCAATTTTACCCATAATTTACTCCACTCCCAATGCAGCGCATGATTTTTTAGTTGGATATACGGCATCATAAATATGATGCCGTATTCTCTAATCTTAACCGTTAAATCTAGCAAATGCAGTAGCGCCTACGAACCAGTCGGCCACTGGTAAAGCTGGGCTATCAGCTTGACACCCTGCTACACATGCAGCACCACATTTAACCGCACACCATAATCTTGCCATGATTTTGACCTCCTTCCAAAACACTTATTTTTTATTTATAGATTAAACAAGTATATTTGTTAAATACACCTGTATATCTATTTTAAAATATATATTCTTATACTTAATAAAAAAACTCTTTAATTATTCCAACATTATTCTACAAAATAATCATGCAATTCCTTTTGCTTCTATTTTGCCTTTATTTTATATATTAAACCATTTTTATTCAATTGTCAATATATCAACTTTGTTACCTTCAATTTCCTGCTTTATTTTTAATATCATTGAATTTATTAAGTTGAGGCAACTTACTTCGGCTGCATGAATTTTACATTGTTTCATGGCTTCTAATGCTTTATCTTTAGTACTTATTTGTATCATTACAACACACCCACTTATATTAAAAATTTATATTTATGTTTTATTAATACTTGCTCTATATTTTTTTACACAATAAAGCAAAACAAAAGCCGGAAAATAGCATATATAGCGATTTCCAGCTTGTTTAGTATTATTGCCTATTTTAATTACGAATTGGACATGCTTTAATTGTTAAAATTCACTTCTTTTATCGACAATTTCCAATCCAACCTGAAGTCATCCATGGTGGAACAGCGGGCTTCCAAACATTAGGGGAATTTGAAGGCTCCACCCCTGTATGTCTGCCTTCCATAACACATACATATAATTCATCTTTAAAATATACATAGTCTCCTATTTTATAATATATGTCCATTCCGTAAATACCCGTATAATTATCCCAGATTCGAATCCTGTTATAATGGTTATTTCCATATGTATAATAATCATTTGAATTGTGAATATAAATGTCATGAAATTTAATTCCATCCACATTTTCAGCGGAATTGTTATCTGTTTTAATAATACTTCCAATTCTTACTTGCCCTCCATAATTAGTTATAATCAACGGTCTTTGGGGACTTCTCACCGGTAAATTGCCTAATTTAATAAAACTGTAGTTTCCAGCCGGTATGTATAAACGATCAAGATTATCCCAGTCCACCTGAGGCAGGCTTTTACTTATATCTTCGTAATTTATCTCATTTTTGCCCTGAACCGGCAAAACAAATACATTTTCGGCTTGCTGCCTATCAGTTTTACTTGCAGAATTAAAAATATCACTACCTGACACTACAACTACGTTATTTATCCGAACAGTCTTCTCTTCTGATGAAGTGGTTCTACTTTCTGCCACCCCCTCTTCATCTGAGTATTTTTTAGACTTTTCAGTTCCTCCATATTCTTCAGAAGTAATGTCTGGGGTATCCAAAAGATATTCCCCCGGTAAATATTCGTCTTTACTTCCGGGAATATAAATAACTGGTGTAAATATTCGCATTTCTTCTACAAATGTGCTTTTCCGGTTACAGGCAGCATAGTTTACTGACGAAAAAATATTAACAACCAAAAAAACACTTATAAGGACGAATAAAAGCTTTCTCAAGATACATTCCTCCTGTTTCATATTTCAGAAAAATTAAGATAGTATTGAATAGTTGAAATTCTTGTGGATTACATAAAGAAAAAATCCGTAACATATAGATTCATACTACCCCGGAAAAATGTATCATCTCTTATTCATAAGTAGACTTAAATCTTACAAACTTTTTAGATAAGCAAATAAACACCTCAACTAAAAGTATAATATCTTATACTATTATTGTATATCTTATCAGAAACATAAACAAGGTTCTCACGTATTAAACTAATAAGTCAAAAAGCCTATTTTGCGTAGTAATATAGGCTCATCTGATCCTGTCTATTATAGATTTGATACTTTCTAGACTAAAACCTCTGTGTGCCAGAAATGAGTATACTTTTCTTATTACTATGGGATCGTCAAAATCATACTTCCCAAACTTCTTTCTTATAATTCTTTCAATGACAATATCTTCATCATACTCAATATTATTTAAAACCTCATCAGCAATATGCTCGGATATGCCCTTTCTTTCAAGCTCTATCTTCAACATCCTCTTTGATTTGGGTTTCAGTTTCAATCTCTCATAAACAAATTTCTGAGCATATATCCTGTCATTTATATATCCCATGGACTTCAAATCCACTATAACGTCATTGATAATGTCCTCATCATATCCCTTTGTTTGAAGCTTCACAAACAATTCCATTTCAGTCAATAGCTTCAACGAAAGGTATCTGATCGCCTTGGACTTTGCATTTCTTTTGTTTATATTTATTTTGATATTATCAATCTCTTCTTGGGTTATATCCGTTTTTTCATACAATCCCAGGCGGAGATAATCTTCTTCAGGGATGGAAAAAGAATAATCACCGTCAATATATATAGATATCATTTCCCTGTTTCTTTTATTTTTTTCCACGGAAGTTATCGTCATTTCAACCACCTGTCATTCCTTGTAATATATAAATCACAAAAATGATTATATATTGAAAAATTTGATTTTTGTGATGATATACTAGAGGCTTAAACAAAATTTCGCACCCGTCGAGGGTACTCAATTTTGCCTCTTTCATTTCACTCCAAGAGGCTTAAACAAAGAATAAATGAAATCATTTCATTTATTCTTTGTTTGTGAAATCTTAAGCTTTTACTTCTAAATCCAATTCATCTTCATCTTTCTCTATGTGAGCATCAATGCTTTTTATAAAAGCCTGATTATAGTTTTCTCTTATTTTTGCCTCTATTTCCTTTAACAGTTCTCCATTCTCCCTAATAAACTGCTTTGCATTCTCTCTGCCCTGACCGATCTTCTGACCGTTATAAGAAAACCATGCTCCGCTCTTATTTACAATATCCAGATTTACTGCAACATCCAGAATATTACCTTCTTTTGATATTCCCTTCCCATATATTATATCAAACTCAGCTTCCTTAAAAGGAGGCGCAACTTTATTCTTTACAACCTTAACCTTTGTTCTGTTTCCGATAATTTCATTAGACTGCTTAATAGCCTCAATTCTTCTTACATCAAGCCTTACAGATGAATAAAATTTCAGTGCCCGACCCCCGGGAGTCGTTTCAGGATTTCCAAACATTATTCCGACTTTTTCCCTTAGCTGGTTAATGAATATTGCTGTTGTCTTTGACTTGTTAATAACGCCTGAAAGTTTCCTTAATGCTTGTGACATAAGCCTCGCCTGAAGACCTATATGTGAATCTCCCATTTCACCGTCTATTTCCGCTTTTGGAACCAATGCTGCCACCGAGTCAATTACTATTACATCTATAGCACCGCTTCTGACCAGTGCTTCTGCTATTTCAAGCGCCTGTTCTCCTGTATCGGGTTGGGATACAATGAGACTATCTATATTAACACCAAGTTTTTTAGCATATACAGGATCCAATGCATGTTCCGCATCTATAAATGCCGCCTCTCCACCAGCCTTTTGTGCCTCTGCAATAATATGGAGAGCAACCGTAGTCTTACCTGATGCTTCCGGTCCGAATATCTCAACTACTCTTCCTCTCGGAACACCTCCGACTCCTAGAGCTATATCCAATCCAAGTGCACCCGTAGGAATGGTTTCTATGTTCATATGAGTATTCTCACCCAGTTTCATGACAGCTCCCTTACCGAACTGTTTTTCTATCTGACCTAATGCCATCTCAAGTGCTTTTTTCTTCTCCATAAATTCATCTCCTCCTAAAGACTCCGAACATGTGTTCTTGTACATTATATAATAACTAATTTGAATAGTCAATATCTACAAATAAGAACTTTTAATTACCATAAGTATATGTTATTACACTCAATACTTTGCAATTTACGTAAAATTTACGAACACTTTAAGCAGCTCTATTTAACATCCTCCTTAGCTATTAGCATATTTAATACATTGGTTTAATGTTTAAATTACAGTTGTACAAATAATATACAAACTCGACATTAATTATGTATTTGCTACTCAAGATATATCATTACTTGCATTTTGTCAATATTTGAATTATTATATGCTGTTTTATATATTAATACTGTGGGAAAGTTGAGTTACATATATTAAAAGCTTATATTTTATAACCTTATTCATATCCACATTTACATTTGCATTTATATTAACATTAACGTTCACGTTCTTTAAAGTCTGATTTTATTTGTAATAGTCTTAATCTTTTTCCTGATTGCCTTAATCACATGATAAGCTTCTTCAACTCTAAACAAAAGAACTGATGCAAAATATACAAGCATCCCCAATGATATCTGCAAGATCAGGCATAAAATCTGCATAAGCTTTGAATCTGTCTCAAAATTCAAAAATCCGTTTGTCAAAAACAGGACTCCTCCCATAAGTAACGCAGCCGGAATAACTTTGGCAAGAAACTTTGCTAATTTATCAAGATTTATTCCCTTCATCTTCCTGTTAAGAAGCAGTAAAAGCAAAAATGCATTAAGCGTACTTGCCAGAGAGTACGCAAGAGCCATTCCTCCGACCCCAAGTCCGGTTGTCCGGTAAAACACAGAACTCAGTACAAAATTCAAAGCAATGGTGCTTATTCCCACCGCAAGGGGCGTAGATGTGTCGTTTGCCGCATAGAAAGCCCTGTTCATAATGGCAACAATCGACTGACTAAAAAGTGCTATCGAAAAAAACATCAGAATATTAGCGGATGCAGAAACAGCTTCCTCATCAAAGCTACTGGCAAATTTGAATATTGTCCTTATAACTGGTTCTCTCAAGACTACAAAGCCTACACCCGAAGGTATCGTAAGAAAAAGAACTGTTTTTATCCCTTTAATCAGTGTATTTTTGTACTCATCAACTTTACCCATCGCCAGACTTGTAGACATGGCAGGAAGCATAGCAATGCCCATACCCTGTGCAAAAACACCATAGGGAAGCTGCCAGGTTCTATCTGCCATGTTAAGAGCCGTAACACTTCCTTCTCTAAACAATGTAGAAAAGGAACCGGTTATAATAACATTTATCTGTACGATTGCGGATGAAATCATTGACGGTATTGCAAGCTTAAATAGCCTTATAAATCCACTATTTCCAAGGTAAAATCTGAAACGATAAAACTTAAGATTTTTAAGTGCAAATACAAGCTGGAACAAAAAATACAACAAGGCACTTGCCATAACCCCATAAGCAACAGCTCTGACTCCCCAGCGACTTTTACTAAAAAAGAAGATGCTCAAAGCACTCCCTATATTATATATCGAAGGCCCATAGGCCGCAGCTGCAAACCTTTGATATGAATTCAACACGCCGTTTACAAGCCCTGCCAGCATTAAAAAAGAAACAGATGGAAAAAGTATTCTGGTAAGATCTATAGTAAGTTGTCTCTGACTCTCGCTTTCAAATCCCACGGCAATAAGATTCATTAACTGCGGTGCAAAAAGCATGCCCGCAAGGCATACAAAAACCATAGCCATAATAACAACATTGATAAACGTCCCTACAACTTTCCATCCTTCTTCCTCATCCTTTTTTGCAATATAGCCACTTAAGACAGGTATGAGTGCCGCAGCAATAGCTCCTCCCACCAAAAGATCATACATAAGACCGGTAACTCTGAAAGCAAGATTATAGGCATCTGCTGTTTCATTTACTCCAATCATGTTGGGAACAAGCATTTCCCTCAAAAATCCGGTTATCCTGCTCACTACAATTGAAGACATAACTATAGTTGCCGCACCTGTAAGCTTTTTATTCTCCAATTACAATTCCTCCAAAATAATGTTATATTTCAAAACCGTTGTTTTCTGCATACCTTCTTATTAAATCCAATGCATAAAGTGAAGTCATGTTCCTTATTTTCTCCCTGGATCCCCATAGTCTTAATTCCTTTGATATAGTCCCTGATTCATCAGACAGCGCAAGATATACAAGTCCTACAGGTTTTTCTTCAGTTCCGCCGTCCGGTCCGGCAATTCCCGTAACAGAAAGCCCTAACTTGGTGCGTGATGCTTTCCTTATACCTTCAGCCATTTCCATAGCTGTCTCCCTGCTCACAGCATTGTACTTCTTCAGCGTCTCAGGATTCACACCCAATTCCTCCATCTTTGCCTCATTGCTGTAAGATACTACAGCCCTGTCAAAGACCTTTGATACTCCAGATACATTTGTAATTTTAGCAGAAATAAGTCCTCCAGTGCACGACTCTGCCAATGAAACAGTAATATTTTTTTCCAGCAGAATCCTGGCTAAAACTTCCTCAAGTTCCTCATCGGCAGTACTGTAAACCGCCCCTTCCAGCCTCTTGATAATTTCATCTTCAAAAGGTTTAATATCGTTATAACCATCTTCTGTTGTCTTAGCTCTGCAGGTAAGCCTTATGGTTACCTCTCCGGCTTTTGCATATGTTGCTATGGTAACCCTGTCCTGTTTATCAACCATATCCATTATTTTATCTTCAAGCTGGGATTCACCTACTCCGAACACCCTCAAGTACTTTGAAACAATCCTATACCCGCATTTCTCCATCAAATACGGAATAACCGTATCCTCAAACATAGGCTTCATCTCGGACGGAGGACCCGGGAGCATAACAACAACGTTTTTGCAGTCCCCAACTATACATCCCGGCGCCGTACCGTTATTATTTTCAATTATTATACTTCCCTCCGGTAAATATGCCTGTTTTTTATTATTGTCCGTCATGGGTCTGTTTATTTTATTAAAAAACATCTCAATTTTTTTAAGGCTTTCTTCATGTAAAGTAAGCTTTTTACCAAGAATCGCAGATACAGTTTCTTTGGTCAAATCATCCTGAGTTGGTCCTAACCCACCGGTCATAATCACGAGATCGCAACGCTTCATGGCAAGTTCTATGCTTTCTTTAAGCCTTAATGGATTGTCACCTACAACACTGTGATAATAAACATTGACTCCCATGCTGTTCAATTGTTCCGATATGTACCGGGCATTAGTATTTGCAATCTTCCCCATGAGAAGTTCAGTTCCTATTGCAAGAATCTCTGCATTCATAAATATCCTTCCCCCATTATTTAGACTATATTAATCACGAAAATGATTCTACATTTAAAAAATTAGCTTTCGTGATGTTGCATTAAGGAATGTGTGAAATTCACTTCTGCTTTTTCAAGTCGCTATTTGGCTTCAAATAAGCGTCAAGTGAAAATTGTAGTAGAAGTTATATTTCAACCTTTCCTAAGGAAATTGAAGTACGATGTAAAATCTTTATCGCATTCAATATAGCTAATTGGCTGTTAAAACATTATATCAGTTTTTATTATTACATATAATTTATATTTAATAAATACTTATATTCTTATCAAAGTACAACTATGCATATTGTATTTGAAGATTTGCCAATGTGAGGTATAATATAATAATACAAATAAACACTGCAGTATCACATTTTAAATGGAGGTTCTATTATGAACAGCAACGTGATTAAAAAGATAACGGTAATTGGTGCAGGATTTGTAGGTTCAACAACTGCATATACTTTAATGATAAGCGGTCTGGTTTCTGAAATAGTTTTAATTGACATAAATCAAGAAAAAGCTGAAGGCGAAGTAATGGATATGAACCACGGAATGCCATTTGTAAGGCCTGTTAATTTATACAAGGGAGATTATAAGGATTGTGCCGCTTCAGACATTGTAATTATAACTGCTGGTGCAAATCAGAAAGAAGGAGAAACCCGAATTGACCTTGTCAAAAAAAACACACAGGTTTTTAAAAACATAGTATCTGAAGTAATAAAATACAACAATGACTGTATTCTTCTTGTAGTGACAAATCCCGTTGACATACTTACATATGTTACATACAAGCTTTCAGGCTTTCCAAAGAACAAGGTCATAGGCTCAGGAACTGTTCTTGACAGTGCAAGGTTCCGTTATCTTATCGGCAAGCACGTGGGAGTTGATACAAGAAATGTTCACGCTTACATTGTCGGTGAGCATGGAGACACTGAAGTTGCTGCCTGGAGTCTTGCAAACATAGCTGGAATCCCAATGGATTCTTTCTGCATAGAATGTCATAAGTGCAAGAACAAGATATCAAGACAAAAAATATATGAAAGCGTAAAAAACTCCGCCTACGAAATTATAAGTAAAAAGGGAGCAACCTATTATGCTGTGGCTCTCGCAGTCAGAAGAATTGTTGAAGCAATTGTAAGGGATGAAAACTCAATATTAACGGTTTCAAGCCTTCTTGAAGGAGATTACGGGCTTTCAGATGTTTGTCTTAGTATACCAACTATTGTCAACAGAAATGGAACCGATAAAATACTTAATATCCCTTTGAGTGAAGAAGAGACAATTCTTTTGAAAAAATCAGGTGACACTTTAAAAGAGATTATTGACTCACTTGATTTTTAAAAATTTAAAAAATTTTAAAATTATATTGAATGCTATAATATAACTTGGAATGGCAATATTATGATTTTGTTATATTTCCACAAATAGTAGCATGAATATTTGTGAGTTAATGGCACAATTCGTTATTTGATTTGTGGTCATTTTATCATATAATTTTATTATACATACTATTTACGAAAGGAAATAAACTGTAAAGCCATATTTTAATTGCCGGGAATTTGTTTTTGAGATGTTTTTTGTTTTTACAGTTTGTTATCTCTGATAGGGGGCGCTTGTATGAACAATTCAATTATGATATTGAACAAAATTGTATCCAACGTTGAAAATGTCATTGTAGGCAAAAAAAATGCAATTGAACTGATATTGATGTCACTTATATGTGACGGGCATGTTCTTATAGAGGACGTTCCTGGAGTAGGTAAGACAAGCATTGTTTCATCTCTTGCAAAATCAATAAATGCTTCATTCAGAAGAATACAGTTTACGCCTGATATCCTGCCATCCGATATAACAGGGTTCACTATGTACAATCAGAAGGATAACAAGTTTGAATTCCATCCCGGTAGTATCATGAGTCAGATAATTCTTGCCGACGAAATAAATAGAACTTCTCCAAAAACTCAGGCAAGCCTTCTTGAAGTTATGGAAGAAAAACAAATCACTGTTGACGGGACAACTTACAGCGTTCCTAGACCCTTTATGGTGCTTGCTACACAAAATCCCATTGAATATCTTGGAACATACCCTTTGCCTGAAGCCCAACTGGACAGGTTTTTTATGAAAGTATCTGTGGGTTATCCTGAAAAAAGTGAAGAAAGCTTTATTCTTTCAAGGTTTCAGGAAGAAAACCCCATTGAAACTTTAAAACAAGTTGTTGACAGCAACGAGATAATCAACCTTCAAAATGAGGTAAAGAAAATACATGTTGATAGAACCATTAACGATTATATAGTAGAAATTGTAAGCAAGACCAGATGGCATCAAGAAATAAGCCTTGGAGCAAGTCCGCGTGGTTCCCTTTCATTGTTCCGTGCTTCCCAAGCCTGGGCTCTATACAATGAAAGAGAATATGTACTGCCCGAAGATGTCAAGCGTATGTCTATACCTGTGCTGTCACACAGAATAATACTTAAGCAGGAGACAAGACTTAAAAAGATATCCAGTGAAGAAATAATTGAATCAATATTAAAATCGGTCAATGTACCGGTGGTGTAGATTATGAAGAAGAATAGAATTCTTTATTTCAGTTTATTGTTTTTATCATTTAGCTTCGTGTACTTTTATGGTGGTGTAATCCCTTACACTCTTTATCATACTGCCATAATACTGCCTATTGTTTCTGTGGCTCTTACTTTTATTGCCTTTACAAGATTCAAGTATACCCAGGAAATAAGCAAAAGAG
This sequence comes from uncultured Oscillospiraceae bacterium, assembly GCA_964409165.1. Classification (GTDB taxonomy): domain Bacteria; phylum Bacillota; class Clostridia; order Acetivibrionales; family Acetivibrionaceae; genus CAYPCH01. Next base: position 14,225 of record CAYPCH010000022.1, read on the forward strand.
TTATAATGAAGGGTGAATACATAGAATATACCTTCAGTATCCATAATGAAGATTTTTTTCTGTATCCCTATATCAAGGTCAATTTTAAGGGAAGTAAAACGGTTTTTTCAAAGCAGTTTCATTCAAAAAGTTTTTCTCTTATTCCTTTTAAGAAAAAAACTTTTACATTCAAACTCAATGGAAAATACCGCGGAGAGTATGATGTTGGAATTGACTCTTTTGAATTTGAAGATTTTCTTGGCTTATTGAGACTATCCTATAAGCCTATGGAGTCTAAAATAGTTATGATAAACCCAAGAATAGTTGCCCTTGATAATATGATAATGAAAACCAATTATATGTCTGAATCAAATTCAGCACTAAGTTATCGGTACGATGATACATCAACAATTTCTGATATAAGAAAGTATGCTTACGGGGACAGTTTAAAAAAAATACATTGGAAGCTTTCGGCAAAAATGAATGAATTGCTTGTGAAAAATTTTGAGAGTACCTCCAATACAAACCCAGTCCTTATGTTGGACTTAAAAAGCAACAAATATAGTATTGAACAGAATGTAATGCTTGAAGACAAACTTATAGAGAGTGCGATTGCGGTTATATACTATTGCCTTCGCAACTGGATTCCCATAAACCTTGTTTATTATAAAGACGGTTTTGTAGATTTAGAGGCAAAGAACACCTTACAGTTTGATGGGATTTACCAAACTCTTTCAAAGATTCGTTTTGACCATGATGTTAATATAGACGATATACTCAGGATTTACGTTACCAACAATATGCGAAAAACAGACATTCTATTGTTTACATCCAATCTAAGCTACAAGTTGTATGACGAAATCTATAGGACTAAAATTTGCGGTTATGATGTAAACTTGATTTATATTGCTTCGGAAAATTTGATAGGTGTTTGTAATATTGAGACAGACAATATCCTTAAGGATCTTCCAGAAATCGGAGTTAAAACCTACGTAGTAGATATTGATGAAGATATAAAAAAGGTTTTTGAACATTTATGAGGTGGGTGGTGTAAATGTACCTTAAAAAGATTTGCGATTATTTTTTGAAAATGCTTATTGCAACAATTATGAGCTTTAGTCTGGTTTACCCTCTTGTAACCACACTGCGCTTTACTTATTCACCTTTGAGGGTAGGCGGAATAGTTTTATTGGTACTTTTTACATGCTCTGTATTATTTTTAAACAAGACGGCTGTAAAAGTTTCTGTTTTTTTAATTCCTATTAGCATTGCTGCTACAATAACTATTCTGCTCACATTAAGAAAAGATATTTTCTACCGTATAGCTGGATCGTTCAGATGGCTTTACTATTATATAAACGGCGAGACTCCCCTTATCGCCTTTTATTCCCTTGTAATTACTTTACTCTTTTGTGTTTTGATTGTACCGTTGGTGTATATATTTACGTTTAAAAAATTCAATTTCATAATTATAATGACCATCGGTATAGCTATTTATGTATCCCAGTGGGTTTTCGATTTTTTTGTTGACGAGGCTCTGATATCTTTTTACCTTTTTATTTTCTCTGTGCTTGTATATTATTTTATTCATATATATAACAAAAAGTCTTTTCATGATTCCAACGACTTTACAAGCGCATCAGGTTTCATTTTGTCGGCAACTCCTATTTGTATACTTGTTCTGCTACTGTCATATCTTGTTCCTGTAAATGCAAGACCCATTGAATGGCCATGGCTTGACAGAAAAATTGGCAATACCTACAGTTTTCTTGTAAGCAGGTATGCTAAAAACGAGCTTTCAAATGTAGGTTATTTTTCTCTTTCTACAGCAGGATTTGGCAGCGGTAATACTCTAGGGGGCAATATAAAACCAAACAATACAAAAGTTATGGAGGTAACCGGCCCGAAGAGCTTATATCTTAGAGGTCGTTCAAGCGATCTGTATAACGGAAATTCATGGACAAATTCAAATATAACAATACGAACAACTGCTCAAGAATTCCACGAAATGGATGTGGATATCCATGAAATGAAGTCGGGTATTTCTCTGCTTTTTAATGAACAAAGCAACAGCTACATTTCTTCGACATGGGATAATACAGACTTCTATGGAATAAATATGCCCTTTTTTATTACAGAGGAAAATGTAAACTTATCATATGCAGATTTAACAACAAAATCTCTTTTTGTTCCTTTAAAATCAAAAAACTTCAGCTTTGCAAGCAATTTCAGCCCTCTAACCGAAAACAATGATAATATAACTGTAAACCAAGATGGTATCTTTTCATCAGAAACGCCATTGACAAAAGGCTATATTTATAACTTTAGCACTTACAATATAAAGTATTCGGATAATACTTTTATTGATATTATGAGACATAGCCAAAAAGGTCTTTACCTGCAAGCACTCCAAAATATAAATGATAGGATTTATGATTATATTTTGAACAACGTAATTAACCATTTCGCCAACCATAAAAATAGCAAGGTTGAGTGGAGCAATTTAAACGAAAGAGAACTTTGGAGTTTAATACTTGCTGAGGAGAACATTTTCGAATTGGAACAAAAAATTATCAATTATCTTGAAAACTTTTTTATTTCCAACCAGCTCCAACAGGACATGGCACCCAGTCATATTATAATACAGGATGAATTTGTTCAGGAAGAATACTCATCTAGTCATGTTATAATACAGGATGAATCTGAAGTTTTCTCTTCTTATTATTCTCCAAACTCCATCGACTACCAATATCTAACTTTATTGCTGAAGGAAGATGTTTTTCAAAACCTTCTCAACAGGCGTGAAGTTCTTGCTTTTTTGAAAAACAACTCAAACGAAATTTATGCAAAATATCTTCAAACTCCTGAAACTCTACCGGAAAGAGTAAAAGAACTTGCTGTTTCGATAACCAAAGATGAAACAAATGATTATGACAAGGTCAAAGCAATAGAGCAGTATCTTTCCACCAACTTCGCCTATACTTTGTCCCCTGGAAATACTCCTGCGGGAAAGGACTTTGCAGATTATTTTCTGTTTGATTTACAGAAAGGCTACTGCACATATTTTGCAACATCTATGACTATCCTGACAAGGTGTCTGGGAATTCCCTCACGCTATATAGAAGGCTTTATACTGCCTTCTATTACTAAAAAAGGATACACAAATGTGTATGAAATTACAAATCAACAGGCTCATGCTTGGACAGAAGTATATTTTGAAGGTATAGGCTGGATACCTTTTGAACCTACATCCTCTTTCAGTAACTCTTTATACAATGACGCAACTACCTGGATAAACGGTCAAGGCATTCCTTATAATCCATATGATAACTATAGTGGAGGGGACATTCCGCAACACCCGAATTATACTGATATTGGAGAGCATCATCAAACCGACAGCCTTTATGATACAATACCGTATTCCCTTGCATTGGCGATAATATTTTGCATTGTTTTATTAATCCTGCTTATTCTTCTATTTAATGCTATAAAAAGAAGGCTCCGTTATAATAAAATACGAAAAATGGATTCTTCAGATTGTACTATCAGAATGTTTGAATATTTCCTTATGCATCTTAAATACCAAGGTGCTCCTTTTAAAGCTGGTGAAACACCTTTGGAATACGCTAAAAGGCTTGATAATTATGGATATCTTTATCCTTTTAAATTCAAAGAAATAGCAGATGTATTCATTAAAGCAAGATATAGTCCTCTTAAAGTTTCAGAAGCTGAAAAAAATACAGTTTGCGGGTTCTATAAAAAAATTTTCAGCGCAACCCGCAAGAACTTAGGATTATTTAAATACTTTTTAGTTGTTCATATATTAGGAAAAGTATAGATAGCTCACTCACCCTGAACCAATAAAACTATATCCATCAAGGACAAAGGTACTCAACTTTGTTTGTTTCATATGACTTTAGGAGGCATAATAAAACTCGGAGGCTACTTATCCCCCAAGTTTTATTATGTCAAAGACACCCTGACTAAAACATCGGTTTTTTAGGTATTATAAACCATGCACCAATATAAACTAAAAAACCTGTAAATGCGGTCGTTATTATTAAAACTAATGATATAAGCCTTACCAGCGTAGGGTCTATTCCAAAATATTCTGCAATTCCTCCGCATACCCCACCTAACATTTTATCATTTGAAAGATATAGTCTTTTGCTCATAAGCACCCCTCCTCTTACTACTTCTTGTTCATTATATGATACGCAATTATGAATATTTTTGTCTGATAAAAAACAAGGAAGCAGGGGGACGGTTCTGTTGCTTCCGCGCGGAAGCAACAGAACCGTCCCCCTGCTTCCTACGAGTGAACCTGATTTGGTATCTCCAAACAATAGTTCCACCGATTTAATTTGTGCAAGATTTACACCCTCGAAAGAAGAAAGCGGCAACATTATGCTTGACAGCGGTGTTACCACCGATCAATAACTCAAACAAACATTAAATATAAAATTAACAAAAATATTACTTATAGTATTATTTATACAAAGGATACTTGCCACAAAGCTTTTCCACTCTGCCTTTAATGTTTTCCTTCGAATTAACAAAATCTATCATTGTCAAATTAATTAGGTCTGCAATTTCCATCATATCGTCTTCTTTCATTCCCCGGGCTGTAACGGCTGGAGTTCCTATCCTTATACCACTTGTAATAAAAGGACTCTGAGTGTCAAAAGGTATGCCATTTTTATTTACTGTAATAAAAACCTCATCCAGCATATTTTGTGCGTCTTTACCTGTAACACCTTTGTTTCTGAGGTCTAAGAGCATCAGGTGGTTGTCCGTTCCGCCGGAAACTATATTAAGACCCTTCTCCATAAGAGTGTTTGCAAGGACGTTTGCATTCTTTAGTATCTGAGTCTGATACTTCTTGAATTCATCAGACATCACCTCTTTAAAACTTACTGCCTTAGCTGCAATAACATGCATCAAAGGGCCACCCTGTATCCCCGGAAATACTGCTTTATCAATCATTTTTGCAAATTCATTGCTACACATAATCATACCGCCCCTAGGACCTCTCAATGTCTTGTGCGTGGTTGTAGTAACAAAATGTGCGTATGGTACCGGACTCGGATGCAAACCTGTTGCAACAAGACCGGCAATATGGGCTATGTCAGCCATCAAATAAGCCCCAACTTCATCTGCTATTTCCCTAAAAATCTTAAAATCAATTATTCTTGGATATGCACTTGCTCCCGCAACAATCAACTTCGGTTTATTTTCTTTTGCCAATGTTCTTAATTCATCATAATCAATTCGGAAATTGTCCTCCCTAACGCCATAAGGTACAATCTTGTAATATTTACCGGACATATTTACAGGACTTCCATGGCTCAAGTGCCCCCCGTGGGCAAGGTTCATACCAAGAACAGTATCTCCCGGATTTAATACGGCAAAAAACACCGCCATATTTGCCTGTGCACCCGAATGAGGCTGCACATTAACATGCTCGGCACCAAAAACCTTCTTTGCCCGCTCTATTGCAAGATTTTCAACAACATCAACATGCTCGCATCCTCCGTAATATCTCTTGCCCGGATAACCTTCTGCGTACTTGTTGGTTAGGGGTGTGCCCATGACCTCCATAACGGCCTCACTGACAAAATTTTCAGATGCAATAAGCTCTATCTTGTTTCTTTGTCTGCTGACTTCATTCTCTATTGCACCAGCTACTTCCGGGTCAAATTTTAATACTTCCTTCAAACTGTACATACTAAAACCTCCTATTAATTTTAGGGAATCCCTATACATCGAAAAAAGCCAAATCCAAACAGATTTGACCTCTGAAAATCGTATAATACCAAAGACAATGTGATTTATTGCCAAAATATACTCTGTCCTTTTGCCTGAGAGATTTTGGAGATAAATAAACATCTGCCATTGCCCCTTCGGCGCCTTGACGGTCTCTCCAGAGGTGCGTCCTGATATGGTCATTTAACCTGAGAGTATAACTCCTTCGGTGTACCCAGCATTACCGGATATCTCTCCCATAGCTATCATCCGCTTGTTTATATAATTTAACAATAAAATTATATAAATAAACGCTGTTTATGTCAATGAAATTTTAAGCTTCTTTTTCTCTTCTCTTGCCTGTTGGTATTGTTCCCTTGCATTTTCAATCAATGCCTTGTTTTCTCTTGCATCAGGCGAGCTAATCAGTTTGTTGAACCATACAAGGGAATCTTCAATGTTTCCTGTCCTCCTGCTTAATTCAGCAATCATATACATACAAGTGTATTCATCAAGTTTTCCTGCCGGTAATCGTTCTTTTTCATATGTTTCAATATAATATTTTAATGCATGTTTTAAAAAGTCAAGCTCTTTTTTGTCATTATTAATCCTGTACAACCATGCAATTCTTATGCAAACTTTTGCAAATTCACTGGCAGCACCTCCAGTAACCTGAAGGCTAATCAGTGCAAGTTTAAAAGCTTTTAATGCTCTTTTAACATTTCGTTCTCCATTAAATTTTCTCGGGTTCCAATGAGGTGAAATATTCTTTTTTACAGCATCGGCATCTTTTTTTGAAAGGCTTTCGAATCTATCGCTTTGAGCTGCATATCCGCAAAATTCACAAACCCATGCGTCGTAAAATATAGGGTTTACATTTTCATAGTAAACGCAAAAATCAGTGTCCCTTGAAGAAACTATACATTCTTTTGATTTAACGCGGGTAACCTCAACTTTAGTATTACAGACCGGACAAGTCACACTTTTGTTGTATAAAGAAGTATTCATATTAAAACTCCTTCCTTTTATTCAAACTGTCTTTTAATCTATACCTTCAAGAACACTTAATTTTGTCTGCTTGATTCTGCTCAAAGAGTCCTGATAAAACTTGAGGACTTTGAGATAAGTTCTAATCAAAAGAATCCTCGGCAAAGTCGTTGTATGAAGGATTTATCCTTACACGCCCTTTAACAGGCTTATAAATATCTTCTGAAATTTTCTCCCTTTCAATCAGCTTGCCACTTTTGTCGTAAGTCTCCCTGTATACTGCTGTTTTCACTCCATTTACAGCCGCTTTTTCTACAACCCTTTCCCCGGGAGTTAAACTTGAATCTACAACTACTTCTTCACCGGACGGAATTTCCTCCGTTATAACAGATTTAAGCCTTACATCATAGTTGAAAATATCCTTCCTGCTCAATAGCCTTATAACTATTTTGTTACCGATCACTTCGGCATTTATAAGTATTGCATAAGGCTTGTTGTTGCTAAACTTAAAGTCTATATACCCTTCTGCAATGGTTGCGTCCTGTCCCGGTTCCACATAACTCAAACGCATGGAATGGCTCCTTCTCTCATCAATATTAAGCTTAGCTTTTAGGACCGCAACATATAAAGTGGTTGTAACTTGGCACACACCACCTCCAATTCCCTCAATCAATAGCCCGTTAACAATCACCGGAGCTTGTTTGTAACCATTTTCCGCAGTCCTTGACCCTAATGCTTTATCCATTGAGAACACATCTTTTGAAAGCAGTATGCTATTATTAATCCTCTCACATGCGAGTTTTACATTATAGCTCCTGTCAGTTTTATTTGCATTAAAAGAAGTTGAAAAAGAGGCAACGATGTCTTTAACATCACAGATATCGTTATAGAGAACCCTTGGAAGTATTTTTTGAATGTCAAGCTCAATAAATGAAAAATCTCTCTCTAATAATCTATTTTCTATCATAATCATATTTTTGTCAACATCGGTAAACTGACCTATAACCTCTTTATTGAAGGTTATATTGCCATCTTTATAAATAACCGACGCGTCTATTTCTTTTCTATCCACTTCTTTTTTTATACCTTCAATAACCTTTAAAAGCTCTTCCTTTGAAAAATCTGATCTGACATCAATATTTATACCTTCTTCGTATAAATCAGCTATTGTCCGCAGCCTTTCCATCACATTTCCGCTCCTACCTATACTGTATGCTTTTTCTATAGCTGAATCCACTAAAAAAACATAGGAAATATCCCTTAATGGGGTTTCCCAAATTTTATATTCATGCTTAAGGACAACTCTGTTTTGAACTATAATCTCTCGAAGCTTATCACCTACAATCTGCTTTGCTTCGCTTTTAGACAAACCTGAAATGTCGATACCTTCAACACTTACACCATTGTAAAAGGTACTCCGGTTTAAAACAATCATAGCTCCCGTAACAAGTAATAGAGCTATAAGCAACATAATAATTGCAGTTATTATGATTTTCAACTTATTTCTTATAAAAAAATCAAGTAGCATATTTATACCTTCTATAATTATAATCATTCATAGTATATAAATATTGTTGCTTGTATCTGATATATTACATACATCCATTATTTTATTTACTCAACTTTCCCACTTATAGTATTTTGAGGCTCTGGTTGCTCACAAGTTAAGGGCAAAGAGCCCATAAATACTGTGGGAAAGTTGGGCTGTTTAAATATAATATTACCTCCATTTTTTAGCATAGCTATTTGATTTCAATACACTGTTCACACAAAAATAGCAGCGGAAGTTATATTTTCACCATCTTAAGCTTTCCACAGCCATATCTCAGTCTCTTCCGACTCTAATTACTTCTGTATTATTAACAGCATTCTCAATCAATTTTTCAAGTTCCAGCTTTTCTTCCGAAAACTTTATTCTATTTAACTGTGGCCTTGTAACAGGGTGTTTTGCAACAAAAACCGTACAACAATCTTCATAGGGAAGAACAGAAGTCTCAAAAGTACCAATTTTTCTTGCAATGCTCACCACTTCATTTTTATCCATACCAATAAGCGGCCTGAAAACAGGCATTTCAACAGCTGCATTTGTTACTGCAAGGCTTTGTATTGTCTGACTGGCTACCTGACCTATACTTTCACCTGTTACAAGAGCCAGGGCACCTGTCTTTGAAGCTATCCTTTCAGCAATTCTCATCATTGCCCTTCTCATAATAATAGTGGACTCTTCATGAGGACACTTGTCATTTATTTCAAGCTGAATATCGGTAAACGGAACTATGTGAAGATTAATGCTAAAGCAGTAATCTGCAAGCAATTTTGCCAATTCTATAACTTTATCCTTAGCCCTTTCACTGGTATAGGGGTAACTGTAAAAGTGAACAGCATCTATTTCAACACCTCTTTTTGCAACCATCCATCCAGCTACAGGGCTATCGATACCTCCTGAAAGTAGCAACATTGCCTTTCCATTAGTTCCTAGTGGCATTCCGCATGAAGCAGGAATTATTTCCGAATAAATATAAGAAAACTCCCTTACTTCTACATACAGAACAAATGAAGGCTTATTTACATCAACCTTTAAGGAAGGAATGTTATCCAGAATGTAAGATCCCAGTTCCATGCTTATCTGGGGCGAAGTCAGCGGAAAACTTTTATTTCCCCTTTTGGTTTCAACCTTGAATGTCAGAAATCCTTTTCTTTCAACCAAGTCTTTTACCATAAGAAGAGCATGCTCTTTTATCTTTTCAAAATCCGTATCAATCTTCCACACAGGGCTCACGGACACAATACCGAAAACCTTTGTAAGAAGGTTTATCGATTTATCAAAATCATAGCTATCATCTTCCGGTTCAATATAGATTCTCGCCTGTGATCTTGTTATCGCAACCTTCCCTAAGCTACTTACAGCCCTTTTAATGTTGCTTATAAGCTTGTTTTCAAAAACAGGTCTGTTCAACCCTTTGAGCAGTATTTCGCCGTATCGTACCAAAATAACCTTTTTCATCTTTTTCCTCCATGCCTTATAATAATTCCGGGTAAAATATTTTTAACAGCTTCCACAGTCTCCTTAACCTCCTCAATGGTGTTAAATTCTGAGAAACTAAATCTTATCGCGCCTTCAATCACTCCCCCTGTAATTCCTATAGACTTGAGCACATGACTATGAATATTCTTCCTTGACGAGCACGCCGAACCGGTGGATACGAATATTTTTTTCGCTTCAAGATGGTGAAGCAACACTTCGGCTCGTATCCTTGCAAATGAAACATTGAGAATATAAGGTGATGAACATTCCGGCGAAATAATAACAAAATCCTCTATTTTTTCTTTCAACCCTTCAATAAACATATTTTTTAGCATCATGCACTTGTTGTAATTATCCTCAATGCCTTTAAAAGTTATACTAGTAGCCATTCCAAAGCCACATATGCCGGGAACATTCTCCGTGCCCGACCTTAAAACTTGCTCCTGACCACCGCCCATAATCAACGGCTTGATTTTAACTCCTTTATTGACATATAACACCCCGACTCCTTTTGGACCGTGAATTTTATGGGAGCTTGCACTCATCATATCAACGCCAGCTGTTCTAGGCAACATCTGTATTTTACCGTAAGCTTGAACAGCATCAACATGAAAAGCAGTTTCCTTGTTTTTTAATTTAACTGTCTCTGCAATTTCCTTTATGGGCTGAATTGTCCCAATTTCATTATTCACAAAAATTATACTTACAAGCGATGTTTCTCGGGTAATTTTAGCCTCAAGGTGACTTACGTCTATCAGACCATTACTGTCGACATCAAGATAGTCAACTTTATACCCTTTCCCTTCTAAATGCTTGTACACTTCCAATACAGACGGGTGCTCAATCTTGCTGGTTATAATATGCTTGCCCTTTCTTGGATTAGCCTCGAGGTAACCCAATATCGCAAGATTATTTGCTTCTGTCCCTCCTGAAGTAAAATATATTTCATTCCTTTGAACCTGTAAAGTTTCTGCTATAATTTCTCTTGCATTCCTAACCAGTTTTTCAGCTTCTATTCCTTTTGTATGAAGAGATGAGGGATTACCGTATATATTCCTGTTTATATTGCTCATAAATTCAATCACTTCATCATATGGTCTTGTTGTTGCGCTGTTATCCAGATAAATTTCTCTTCTCATCCCTATGCCCTCGCTTTTTATTATGGAATAACTTATATACCTTTTATTTCACTACATATTCTAACACAATATTTTGATAATGAAAAACTCTAAAACAAATTTTATAAAATAGCCTAATATAAAAATATAAAAGCCTTCTCTTAAATCAGTGACCCAACACTGACTTAAGGAAGGCTTGTTAGAAATCCTTTTTTCTATCTATAAGATGAATCCAACCAGTTCAAATAGTGATGCAGACATTTTACATTTGCTTCCGTCATGCCCTGTATTTCTATACCATATTCATAATAATCCTTTATTCTGCTCTTTCTTACAACCGCACCTTTAAAAACAAGTTTATTTGTTCTATCAAGAATAACCTCGACCTCAAGAATATCTTCGGGAATTAAGGTTTCAGAGCAGTTAACCTTTATACCTCCCGGACTTATATTCTTTACAACAGCAAAAACGGGAGTCAGAAACCCTTGCACTTTTATATTTGCCATAAGGCTTACATAAAACCTTTGATGTTTTCTAAGGTTTTTTAGCTTTTCTATACTATTTATTTCAACGTTGATAGTAAGCGGACTTACTGAAAAAACATAAGATACTGTACCACTTAAAACATACAGCTCTTTTACATCGGAATAATTGATAATAACATGGTCATCAGGAAAAACAAAAGTTTCATTAAGAAATTCTTTTACCCTAAGTTTCAGCGTATTATTTTCATTTTCCATAACACGCCCATTAAGATATTCAAACATTTTATAATGCTTGATATCAACATTGGAATCCTCAATTATCATTCTGGTTAAATTCTTGTTACCAAACAAATTCAAAAGACTAAAACCACTGCCCTTATCCAAATCATAATTTGACATAATTCAAGACTCCTTCCCATTTCTATACTGCAATTATTGGTTATTTCTTTTTTATGAAATTTTCATAAATTAATACGAAGATAAACACAATGTTAGTTATAAATGAGCTTAATATGACGTAAGAACTATATTATGAAAAATAGAAGAACATCTATTATTAACATTATATCATATTTTTTATAATATTAATACTCTTTTTTTCTATAAATTCAAAGTTTTAAGGAAATCCAACTTTTTGTAATCTTTATCAAGCCTTTCTCTTAAATACCTTCTTGATATGTTTTCTATTTCTTTTAGAACTTCTTGCGATACTTCAAAATTAAAAAGGCTTTTAATATTTGTGTATACAATATGGTTTATTGCTCTAGCTGCACCTGTTGATATTTTCTTTGCACTTTTATCAATATCAATACACTTCCCACAAATATAACCACACCTTTGAAAACTGAAATACATATGACCCATATCCTCATTATCGCAGTTTATACATCCTCTTACTGAAGGTGCATATCCTAGAATGGAAAGAATTCTTAACTCGAATATTCTTATGACTTGCTCAGGGGGTTTATCAGTTTTGGCCAGCATAAATAATGAATTCAAAAAAAGCTGCAACACCTTGGTTGCAGGCTGTTCTTCCTGTATTACATCAATTATGATATCCGTCATATGAGCTGAATAGGTTAAGGTTTGCAAATCATTTCTTATATTATAAAATGACTCAATAACATCACAGCTGTTAATAGAATAAATTTCTTTTCCTTTAAAGAGGACAAATTCGCCATAGCAAAATAGCTGTGTTCCAGCAGCCAAACGGCTTTTAGACCTTCTTGCCCCTTTGGCCGAACAGCTAATCTTGCCCTTGTTTCTTGAAAAAACAGTTATTATCTTGTCTGCTTCTCCGGTATCTACCTCTCTTAAAACTATACCTTTTGTTTTTATATAACTCATGCTTATATTACCGTACTCTCTACTGGGTACTGATTGCTACCTCATCCTTGGTAATAGAGGTCTCATTTATTATTCTGCCCTTTTCTTCAATTTCCTTTAGCAAAATGTAAGTTGTTATGTCTCCGGTATTCTCAAAAGCCTTCCAGGCAAATTCTTTCAACATGACTTAGTTCCCCCTTAATTTATAGGTATTTTTGTTCTTCCCTTAATTATTAGGTTACACTAAAAAAAGTTTTGTATACTTGAAAATTTATCATAAATATCAAGCATTCCTGCTAGTCATATTCCTAGTTTTATTCCATTTTATACCCCAGTGTTTTGAGCATAAAATCATTGTTTCTCCAATCGGGTTTAACTTTGACCCAAAGCTCCAAAAACACTTTCGTTCCTAATAAAGCTTCTATTTCGACTCTTGACATGCTACCGATATTTTTAAGCATTTTGCCTCCCTTACCTATTATTATACCCTTATGAGTGTCCTTTTCACAATAGATATTTGCCTTTATATCAATTATGTCCTTGTCTTGCCTATTTTTAAACTCACTAATTTCCACACCAATACCATGAGGAACCTCATCCTCTAGCAGTTCGAGAAGCTTCTCTCTTATCAACTCTGCTGCAATTACTTTCTCTGGCTGATCGGTAAACATATCATCCGGGAAATATTTTGGTCCTTCAGGCAACGATTTCTTTATTTGCGCAGTTAATTCTTCAAGGTTATCACCCTTCAGAGCTGAAATTGGTATTATTTCTTTAAAATCCATAAGCTCTTTGAACGACGCAATAAACGGCAGTATCTGTGCTTTGTCTACAACATCTACCTTGTTTATCAAAAGGAAAACCGGCGTCTTGAGCTGTTTGAGCTGCTCAATTATATATAAATCTCCCGTACCGGGTTTTACATCCTTTGCTTCTACAAGAAACAATACGATATCAACTCCATTCAGAGTCTCTTCAGCTATGCTCACCATAAAGTCACCGAGCTTTGTCTTTGGCTTATGTATACCCGGCGTATCTATAAAAACCATTTGATAGTCCTCTCCTGTAACTATAGTCCTTATAGCATTTCTTGTAGTCTGAGGTTTTTCAGACATAATAGCAATCTTTTCACCTGTAAGTTTGTTTATAAGTGTTGATTTTCCTACATTCGGCCTTCCTATAATTGATACAAACCCTGATTTGAACTTCATATACTTATCTCCTCCAAAAAAATCGGTTCACTGCCATTTCTTTTTATATCAGTAACTCAACTTTCCCACAGTATTTATGGGCTCTTTGCCACTAACGTGACATTGCTCACCGCGGTCAAAAAGTAAACTTTTTGACCTTAACATGTGAGCAACCAGAGCCTCAAAATACTATAAGTGGGAAAGTTGAGTCAGTAATCCTTAATTATTTATCTTCAGAATTTCAAAAAAGCTTCAGGTAAAAGTTCTCCAAGCTTATAAACCTTATAATCCTCATTTTTCCTACTGCATATTATTTTTGCATTCTCATCGGCAAACTCAGCTATTACCTGCCTGCATATACCACACGGAAATAAATACTCATCATTTTCACTATAAATGGCAACAGCTACAATCTTTCTTTCCCCTTCCGAAACGGCTTTGAAAACCGCGGTCCTTTCGGCACAATTTGTAGCACCAAAGCTTACATTCTCAACATTAATGCCTGTAAACACTTTGCCTGAATCGGTCAAAACCGCTGCCCCTACCTTAAACTTCGAGTATGGCGCATATGAATTATTCCTTGCATCTTTTGCCAGTTCAATTAATCCTTTTTCGTCCATAACTATCTCCCTCCAAATGCCTTTAGTGTTGCTAGTTCACCACAAAAATCTGAAACATCAATAGTGTAATTAAAAATCCCAGTACAGCTCCTATAAAAATCTCAAAAAAACTGTGGACTTTTGCATCTATTCTACTTTGAAAGACCAGCAGAGATAAAGTGGCACACAGTATTGTAATCTTAATATTTATTGACCATAAAGCAATTGCTGTTGTAATAGATGCGGCAATTGCGGAATGACCGCTGGGCATACCCCCTCTTAAAGGCGTACCTTTTTGATAAAAAGCCTTTAAGATCAAAACCACTGCTATTGTTATCATAAGTGCTATAATAGTGGTATGCATAGGGTACTGCTTTATTCTTTCAACACCAGACTCAAGACCGGTACTTACCCTTTCAAAAAAAACAAAATATCCGATAATGACAGAGAAAAAAGCAGCTACAAGTACCGCTCCAGCGGAAACATCCTTTATAATCTTTATTTTGGGATGATAGCCTGTAGTTATAAGATCAACAATTTCCTCTAAAGCAGTATTGAATAATTCAGATACTATAACAAGCCCTATAGCCAAACAAACAACCATAAGCTCCATTTTGGACAAATCAAAAAACAAGCTCATAATAAAAATCACAATAGCTACTGTAATGTGTATCTTCATATTGCGTTCCGTCTTAATTGCCTGAATTATACCACTTATAGCATTATTAAAGCTTTCAATCAGGTTTTTATTTTTCATGCCTTTTCACCTTTCCAGATTTAGCATGCCTAAAACCGCATCCTGCTTTTGAAACATGATTTTTTCCCTTTCCTCTGTATCATGGTCATAGCCCAAAAGGTGAAAAACTCCATGGGTCAACAAAAAGGCAAGTTCCCTTTCAAAGGAATGCCCATACTCCACCGACTGTTCCTTTGCCTTTTCCAATGAAATGATAATATCACCCAGAATCATAACATCATCATCAAGATTATAATCTCCTTCATCGGAATTTATTTTCCCCTCATACATGTCCACTATAGGAAAGGACAAAACATCAGTAGGCTTGTCCATATTCCTGTATTCGGAATTTATCTGCTTTATCCTGTCATTATCCACTAACATGACATTTACCTCACAAGGTATACTAAAGTTTTCAACATCAAGACATGCTTTTATCGCCTTTTCCATTAGTTCATTCAGTTTTTTTGTCACTTCCACCTTAACTTGCAGGTTCTCTATCGTAATATCCATTTATTTATCTTCCTTTATCCACCTATTTTTCCTGCCTGCTACTGTCCACTGTATTTCCCTCTTTGCTTTCAGAACTGTTTTCCAAATCAATGCTTTTACCACCCGATTCGGTAGTATTATTTTCTTTTGTCCTGTCATTTACTCTTTTGATCTCAGGATATTCTTCTCTTGCATGAAAATAGCCGCTAAAAACTTTCATAAAGGCTTTTGCTATACTATCAAGGTCTTTTAACGTCAGACTGCATTGGTCAAACTGTCCATCATCCAATTTATCCTTGGTTATTTTTCTTATAAAACCTTCAATTTTACCTTCCGTTCTGTCTGGCATTGACCTGACCGCCGCTTCAACCGAATCGGCAAGCATGACAACAGCAGCTTCCTTCGATGATGGTTTTAATCCGTCATATCTAAATTTCTCCTCATCAACATCTTCACATTTTTCAGACTTTTTAGCCTTATGGTAAAAATATGCAATTAATGTAGTCCCATGATGCTGTATTATTATATCCCTTATAGCCAGAGGTATTTTAAATTTCCTTGCCATTTCTTCTCCATCATGAATGTGGGAAGAAATAACCAACGAACTCAGGTTAGCTGTCATCTTGTCGTGAGGGTTTTCACTTAACTGATTTTCTATAAAAAAACCAGGTCTTTTTAGCTTCCCTATATCATGGAAATAAGCTGCCACTCTTGCCAGCAAAGCATTTCCTCCAATTGCTTCAGTTCCCGCCTCCGCAAGATTGCCCACCATAAGGCTGTGATGATATGTCCCGGGTGCTTCAGTCAATAGTCTTTTTAAGAGAGGTTGGTTTGGATTTGCAAGCTCTAAAAGTCTCATTGGGGTTATTATATTGAAGGTTGTCTCTAAAAACGGCAGTAACCCTATAGTTATAACTACAGATGCAAGCCCGTTAATAAAGACAATGATGCTGTCTTTGAGCAACACTTCCACAGAATACTTGTTTATCAAATCAAAGGATGCAATAACAAGAACATTAAGCCCACCGATTACCAAGCCGGCAATAGAAAGCTTGTTTCTCTGATTTGCCTTAGATACAACAAATGCTGAAAAAGTACCGCTGACAGTTGCCATATATACAAACTTGACATCACCGCCCACAACCAGTGTATTGCTCATCAGCATAATTGCAATAGTCAGAATGAAATTTACAATCAATGCCAACTTCAAATCAAGCAGTATCGATATAAGCATGGTAGCTATAAAAATCGGAATTGCCAATGTGGAATACTCGTATATCGCCCTTGCAATAAGTAGTGTCAGCAGAATTACTATTGACAGCAAAATCAGGTCATTTCTATTATAAAACACCTTTTTACAGAAATTATTCATATAAAGAATTAGCATAAGTGAAAGCATTATAAGAATAACCAGAATTCCTGCAAAAAAAGAATAATCAAATCTGCTCTTTGTTTCCAACAGATTTAAATCTTCAAGAACCTTAAGCTTATCTTTTGTAACTATTTCGCCCTCACTGATTATCCTCTGATCCTTCTTGATTCTTTCTATATTTTTTTCATCATTACGGGCTATACGCTTTTTATCATCAGTAGCTTTCTGATTAATTATGCGGTTGGGCTTCAAAATATGATTGTACAAAATATAACCAGTATTTTTAAGTTCCTGCTTCAGAGCAGTTTCCTGAATTTTCCTTTGAAGTTCATCCTTTCTGCCAGCAAGATTACTTGTTGTGATATCTTCTCTCATTATCTCCCTTATTTGTTTGCGTAATACAGACTCAAAGTTCTTGATATCATCATCACCGGCTTTAGAAATAAGGTAAAGTATCTGCTCAAAAGAAAGAGTTATCTTTAAATTACTGATATCTTCATTGAGTTTATTTGCTATTTTCTCCTGCTCCTGTGCTAACAGACTGTTAAACGTTTCTTCATTCCGCTCGGCAGATAGCTCCTGAGCCTTTTTCCTGACATTCGCCCTCGCTTCTTCCACCAGATAAATAAAGCTGTCCAAATTCTCATAAACTTCAATGGACGCATCACTTGCCACTTCCATTTCAGGAATTACCGCATTGGCAGCCTCCTCCATCTTCTGCTCCGTCTTAATTGTATTTATTACATCACGTGGTGCCATTATACTATGTCTTGATACCTCTCCCTCAGTCAGTCTATATTTTCTGGGAGTTGCTCCGTTTAGTACAATTAAAAACGCAAGGATAATGGTAAGAATAGCAATTAGTATCCTCTGAATGTTTTTATTCTTGAAATAAGTTCTAAGGTTACCTTGAATATCAATGTTTCTATCTTTGAACATAAACCCCGCTCCTTTTTAACAAGCACTTTTATATATACAGCTTTCGCATTCAATATAAATCACGAAAATGTTTATGAGCCCTTATGTTCTTTTCCCTGGTCGTACCTTTCATATGCCTGTATTATTTTCTGTACAAGCTCATGTCTGACTACATCTCTATCGGTTAAATGAACAAAAGATATTCCTTTTATATCCTTTAAAATCTTCATAACTACCTTAAGCCCCGACTTCTTGTCCCCCGGAAGGTCAATCTGGGTTATATCTCCTGTAATCACTGCCTTTGAGCCGAAACCTATACGGGTAAGAAACATTTTCATCTGCTCCTGAGTAGTATTTTGAGCCTCATCAAGTATTATAAAAGAGTCATCTAGCGTTCTTCCCCTCATATACGCAAGTGGCGCAATCTCTATCATGCCTTTCTCAAGGTATTTTTGGTATGTCTCAAACCCCATCATTTCATAAAGAGCATCATACAAAGGCCTTAAATACGGGTCTACCTTATTTTGTAAATCTCCGGGCAAAAAACCAAGCTTCTCACCTGCTTCCACAGCAGGTCTTGTAAGAACTATTCTGTTGACCACCTTGTTCCGAAATGCCGTTACAGCCATCGCTACAGCCAGAAATGTCTTACCTGTTCCTGCCGGACCTATACCGAAAACAATGTCATTATTTTTAATAGCATCTACATATATTTTCTGACCGTGAGTCTTTGACTTAATCTGTTTTCCCCGCGCCGTAAGACATATATAATCAGCATTAAAATCCTTTACTTTGTCCAGTTGTTCTTCATTTGCAAGCTGTACCAGATAGCTTACATTCTGTTTGGTGATAACATCACCCTGTGCTGCGAGGCTCATAAGCCTTTGCAAAACAGTCTTTGCCTTAAGTACACCTTCCGAATAACCTACCACCCTGATCTCATCATCCCTGGAAATAACCTTTACATTGAATGCATCCTCCACTATGTGAATATTCTCATCAAAACTGCCAAAAAGGTTCATTGCGTGCTCAATCCTGTCATACTCCAAAGAGATTTCTATAAGACTTTCCAATCACTTTCCCCCAATCTCTATCGTATATCCAATATCCTCTATACATTCAATAATGACATCCGCCGAAAGGCTGCCGTCTTCATTTTCAACAAAGCTCAATATTTTATTTACTATTTCAGCTTCTTCAGGAACCCTTTTTAAAACTTCCCTATATGCAGTATCGGTTGCACTTTTTTTTGCATCCTCCAGAGTTATTTCAGCCTCAATGATACTATACTCATAGTACCTTTCAGTTATAAATCCAAAGGGTAAAACCATATCTTCACCTATTGAAAAAAGCTTTCTCATTTCCACCCTGTCATAATCACTATACGGTACATCCTTATTGAACAAACCTATCCTTTTTGAAAACAGCAATATGGATATATTATCCTTCTTGTTTCCGGTTCTTACTTTTTCAACAACTCTTGTCTCTACAAGTTGCTCGTTTTCATACCAGGTTCTTGCATTTACAACGCCCATAGCGTGAACCATCCTAGGATTATCTTCCTGGTTTTTTACAGGAACAGTACCCGATATTAATATCTGCCCCTTCTTTACTGTATCCCCGGCTTTTACATTTTCTATTCCTGCTGTTACAATTATTGATTTTATTACTCCATCCTTTGCAGCAACAACATCACAAGGTATATTTCTCGGAACTATCGGTGGTCTTTTCACTGCCTCAGATACTTCAACCTTAACTTTTGTGCCCTTTACAACCACACTTACCCATGACAGTTCATGAATATCCATAATAATGTTGTTTGAGACGTTTTCTGTATTAATCCTGAATTTCAAAACCCCGGGCTTTATGCCCATTTCCATAAGCTTATTCAGTATCAATTCGGTTTCAATCGTCTGATTGCCTGCAACTTCAATTGTCCAGATGAAGGATGTCATCAAAATGAACAATATAATAAATACAACTGCACCAAGAAAAAAAGTCTTCCGTCCCTTATATCTGCTCAGTATAAAAGGAATACCCCTTTTTTCTGCTATAGATACCCTGCAATGTGTTTTCTTTGCAACCGGCCTTAGCATTCTAAATCCTTTTATGCTTACATTAAGAGTCATCCTGCTATCCTTCAGCTTTTTAATGTCCCAAAGTAATATCTGCCTTCTTATACATATATTCACAAATTTCTCCAAGAAGTATCCTTCAACCATTATAATAACATATCCTCTGACATAATTCCATATTTTCAACAACAACATTTATATTCCCCCCATGTTGCTATGCCGTTTATACAACAATTTTTATCTTAAAAACTCAAGGGAGATTATACCACCGTTAACCATAAGATCTTCCGAGGTTATCTCTTTTATAATCAATCTTTCTCCTGCTATTTTTATTATTCCCATGCTTGTATTAACCCTGATTACGTTGTTATCATACTCAATAATCCCCTTATAATTCTCAATAACCATGTTCTTACTACCATACATGGTTATCTTTGGTATATCCAATACTATTTCCTTCGGCAATTCCAACAGCTCGGTCATTTTTGCTCTTATGTCCACTTTATGCTCTTGCTTATTTTGTTTTTTGCTACGGTCCTTTCTTTTCTGAGCCATAATTTTCTCCTTAAAATCTATAAATCACTGTTACATAAATTGTTTACATCACCAAATTCAAACCCTTTCTCTCTTGCACCTTTAATAATACTTTCAAGAGCATCTGCATTGTCTTTCGATACGGCATGTAGTAAAATCACAGCACCATTGTGGAGATTATCCATAACCTTCCTATGCGCATAGTCCTGACCTCTTTGCCTGTCTCTATACCAGTCATCATAGGCAAAGCTCCAAAAAAGGTTTGTATAACCCATCTTCTGTGTCAAAGCCAAAGTCCTTTCACTATATTCACCTTTTGGTGGGCGCAAAAATTTCATATGTTTATTGAATTTCTCATAAAACTCTCCATCAAGTCCTTGTATCTCCTCTTTCAGGTCAATATCCCCCAGACTTGGCAGACTCGGATGATTAATAGTATGGTTGCCTACAGTATGCCCCTCTTCTACCATTCTGTCCACCAAATCCTGATGTTCCTTTAAATAAGGACCTGTTATAAAGAACACCGCCTTTACGTTGTTTTCTTTTAGCACATCAAGAATTTTGGGGGTATATCCATTTTCATATCCCTCGTCAAAAGTAAGGTATATTTCATTTTTGTTAGCATCTCCTAAATAGAAACCTCCGTATCTTTTTAACAGTTCCGGAGTCCCCGGATCCGCATCAGGTGTTTTACCATACCCTCTTCTGCAAATACCCCAGCGAAGAACTTTATTGCTGTGCTGACCACTGCCAATGGTCTCTACAAAGGCATCTTCATAATCTAGCATCTCGTCTATTGTCCCTTCACTCAACATACCTGTTATCTCATCACTAAAATCAATGTTGTCAAGAGAAGCTGTCCAAGCTTTCCGTTCCGGCACATCAGTATTTTCCTTCTTGTTTCCAAACAATAGGTTTATTGCAAGTAACATAACTACCAAAAAGCAAACAATTATAATTCTTCCCTTCATATAGTTCCTCCCTCTAAGGAATAATATAATAAATAAAAAGACCTTATAATATAAGGTCTATAATATTTATATATAAAATTTATAAAAAAAATGACTGAAACAATTCTCTTTCTACTTAATACAAGCTACTTTACAGGTTCAAGGAGATTATATTTCAGAACTGAACCATCATCTCTAACCTTTGGTATAACAATACTGTCCTTCTTTTCCAACTTGACTTTTATATAGTCCTCAAGAAATTTAACAATTCCATCCAGCATATTTAAGGCGTTTTCAAGCTTTTCAGGCTCAGCTATAGCTTTAATGGTAAAAGGTGCTACCATCTGTTTTCCATTTATAACTATATAATAGGTTCCTGCTTTCTTAACTTCACTCATCGAAACTATCCTCTCACCATTAACGGATATAGCCTGTGCTTCAGAAGCTTTCAGTTCGTTCAGAATATCGAGTATGTCCTTTGCAATAACAGTATCAGTATCATTATCAAGAGTAATTTCTATTCCCGGTCCTTTTACATCGTATAAACCTGCAAGGATTCTAGCTCTGTCCAGTTCTTTTCTAAGTTCCTGATCAATTTCAGAATTTTTCTCGTATCCCTCAAGCTTTTTCAAAAGCTCCTGATTTCTAACCGTTAGAGCCTCAGCATTCTTTTTTTCTGCAATAAGGTCATCTTTTAATGTATCAAGTCTTACCACCTGAGTTGTTTTAATTTTTTCGTTATAGTAAAGGCTTTTATACTGCCATGCAAGCATTATCCCAAGTATTAAACATACTACAGTTATTGAAATACTTCTTGAAAGTTTCATTAGTCAACTACCTCCAGACTGTTTGTCAGATTTTCTATATTTCCGCTGTATGCAGGAATAACTATGTCCTTAGCTTCTTTTATTTCAATCCTTAAACCTCTTCCCTTTAAATCTATTATTATATCACTTGTGTTAAGAGAACTGTACATTTTTCCTGGAGGACCTAAAGCTTTTACTTCAAATGGAACCGAGTACCTTGTACCATTAACCCGGATTGTGGGACCTGTACATATTACTCCCGTTGTCGATATTATCCGCTCATTATTAACCGAAAGTGCTTGAGCACCAGCTTTCTTAAGCTCATTAAGAACCTTCACAATATCTATATTGTGAAGAATATCGTCTTCCACATCTTTGCTTATTCTGTGCGGGGCATCATTAAGTTTGATTATTACCCCATTTCCTACCACATTGGTAAGACCTGCTACAATATTTGCCTTTTC
Source organism: uncultured Oscillospiraceae bacterium (assembly GCA_964409165.1). Taxonomy (GTDB): domain Bacteria; phylum Bacillota; class Clostridia; order Acetivibrionales; family Acetivibrionaceae; genus CAYPCH01. Next base: position 37,026 of record CAYPCH010000022.1, read on the forward strand.
CCACTCGCTTTCAAATGCCTTATCATTGCTTCTCTCAAAAAAGCTCCTTTCAAAATCCTCAATCAACTTCAGATTTTTGTCAATCTCCTCTCTGAGCTTGCTTGCTTTTACCTTCTCAACATTCAACTGCTCTTTATAGCTCTCAATCTCATAGGCAACTGTAGGCTTACCCTTGTTTGAATGCAAAACACTCCTAAATTGAACAGTCAACAGTAAGCCCAACAACATAAAAACAAACAGAAATATATAATTATCTTCTTTTTTAGCCATTCTTTTCCCCTGCCAGAGTATAATTTAAATTCTCATTGTACAACCATTTTCGTGCAATCATTTTCGTGATTTATATATATTCTTTATTTTACTATAAAAATATTCTATTTCAAGTGTCTGCCTATATTACCCATATAATCTTATAGTATTAATATAATTAAAAATTATATCATATATATTGAATGCAATAAAGATTTTACATCTTTGAGTTTCCCCATTTTTTAATATAGTGCTAAAAGTCGGGTAGGTCAGAGACTT
>CAYPCH010000023.1:0-2612 GCA_964409165.1 uncultured Oscillospiraceae bacterium
ATTATTTAGATTCTTTTGGGGTTGTCATGCGGATGACTTTTTCAGCAGCTTTGGTAGTGACTGTTTTGATCTTTGTCTGGGAGTAGCAAAATTTGATGGCAAATGGAGAATATACGGTTATGATTAATATAGCAATTAATATAGTAGCTATTCATTGCTAAAAAGATATTTGCCCGGCATTATAGACAATTTTAGCTAAAAAACACTTAATGAACAAAAAATAAGGAGGATTTACAGAACTTTTGTAGAATATTAAATACAAATCTATATAATCCACGGAAAATATGTTTTTTTCAATTCCTGTCATATGGATTATATATTGCTCCATACTGATTCTTTAGGGTTTTCAATAAATATATGGTGGGGTATCAAAGTGTCTAACAATAAAATAGATGTAGCCAGTCTGGACAAAATAATTAAGAAAACCATTGAAGCCATAAACAACAGCAAAGTTGAGCTGTATGATATTGCTGAGAATGCAAGAAGTGAATGTGGAAGGCTTGAACAAGAGCTTCAGGACTTAAAACAACAGACGATAGAAATTATTGACAAAGTCGAAAGTTTGGAAATTGAATTAAAAGATAGCAAGAAACAACTAATGATTGTCAGCAAAAATTACGATAGATATTCTGAGGACGATATAAAAAAGTCATATGACAAAGCTGATAATTTGCGTTTGGAGCTTGCCATCAAACGCGAGCAGGAGCAATATCTCATAAAAAGAAGAAATGAACTGGAATTAAGGCTCAAAGAAGCGCTTAAGACTGTTAATAAGGCGGATAACCTTATTTCACATGTTGGAGTTTCTTTAAGTTATCTTACCGGGGATCTTCAGGAAGTAAGTTTAAAGCTTGAAGACATGCAGCAAAGACAGCTTCTGGGTCTGAGGATAATAAAAGCACAGGAGGAAGAACGGCAGAGGGTTGCAAGGGAAATACATGATGGACCTGCACAGTCAATGTCAAACATAGTTCTTAAAGCGGAAATCTGTGAACGCCTTGTTGATACTGAGCCTATAAAAGCAAAAGGAGAGTTGAATATTCTAAAATCTGTTGTAAGGGATACTCTTCAGGACGTAAGAAAAATAATATACGATTTAAGACCTATGTCCCTTGATGATTTGGGTTTGTTACCAACACTTCAACGATATATAATGACATACCAGGAAGAATCGAAAATTTTTGTTTCGTTTAAAACCAGAGGTACCTTTAATGAGATAACACCTGTAATATCTCTCACGGTTTTTAGACTTGTTCAGGAAGCTATCAATAACATAAAAAAACATGCACAGGCTAGTAAGGTTATTATAAACCTTGAGTTTTTGGAAAAAGAACTTAAGCTTTACATAGCAGATAACGGCAAAGGGTTTGACATAAATTCAAAAAAAGTAAATAGCGAGGATGTAAACAGCGGATTTGGATTGATCAGCATGAGGGAAAGAGTTGAGTTGTTAAACGGCAAAATTGAAATTGACTCTATATTAGGTAAGGGAACAAAATTAAACATAATAGTACCTTTATTTCCGGAAGGGGAGGTCTCAAATGGATAAAATTCGTGTTCTGATTGCAGATGACCATGCGATGGTAAGACAAGGTCTCAAGCAGATATTGGAACTTGAGAATGACATAGTTGTAATAGCTCAGGCACCTAATGGTGAAGAGGCTATAAAGCTTGCAAGGAACTGTAGACCGGATGTTATACTTATGGACATTAACATGCCGGGTATGAACGGATTACAGGCAATCAAGGAAATGAAAGCCGATAACATAGACTCTAGAGTTATCGTGTTGACTATTCATGAAGACAGGGAATACCTGTTTAAGACTCTTCAGATGGGAGCAGAAGGATATGTGTTAAAGGATGCTGATCCGGATGTATTAATTGAGGCTATCCGTAATGTCAATAGCGGTCAGTCATACATTCAGGCAAATATGACGAAAGAACTGGTTAAGGAATTCAACCGGGTGACTCTAAATGAAAAAGGCAAGAGTGAAGAAAACAGCCTGACGGCCAGGGAACTTGAAGTTCTCGAACTGATAGCTGAAGGAATGATTAACAAGGAGATAGCAAAGAGTCTTTATATAAGTGAGAAAACTGTAAAGAATCATGTTTCCAATATATTTAGAAAGCTTAACGTTTCTGATAGAACACAGGCTGCGATATATGCCTTTAAGCATAATATGACAAGCTAGCATTTTTTAAAGTTACTAATTTCAAGTCTTACATAATTCATAATATTAAAATGCACTTATTCTCTATCTGTGACCCACATGCTTAAACTGATTTTCAAGAAAACCTCATACCCCTTTAAGCGGTATGGGGTTGTTTAATTTTATTAGGGCCATTTCCTGAAAGGAAATCCGGCAAAAAACTTTGGGATTCGATGTCCCGAAGTTTTTTATTAGAGACGAGCTCTTAGACGGCTGTAGTCAGCACCTGTAGTTATAAAGTCCTAGTAACAGTGGTACATAATTTGACGTGTTTCCTAGTACAAATCTAGGAAGATTTGTCTATCCAAATAAGTGCATGTGGTGGATAGAATAATTTCTCCGAAGATTTTATAATTAATATATAGCTGGTAAACAAACCTTGTAGGGCAAGGGGGTTTATGA
>CAYPCH010000023.1:2712-36062 GCA_964409165.1 uncultured Oscillospiraceae bacterium
ATTAAGTGGTTTGTCTAAGGGTGAAAGGTGTGAGCTTTATGTTTATCGGTAAGAGGCTGGTTAACCGAAAAGGACAATCTATAGTAGAAACTGCACTCATACTTCCTATTATTATTCTTATATTAACAGGAATAATTGATTTCGGTCTGCTCTTTAATAATTACCTTGTGATAACTAATGCCTCTAGAGAAGCTGCAAGGCAGGCTGCTGTAGGTGCTACTGACATGGAACTGAATATTCTGGTTTCAAATATGACGTCTAATCTTGATCAGACCAAATTGATGACAACGATATATCCTGCACAGGCTTTAAGGAAAAAGGGTGATGAAGTTGTTGTAAGTATTGAATATGACAATACTTTGTTAACACCGATAATATCATCAATTATTCCAAATCCCATGCATCTTACTGCCAAAACTGTTATGAGGGTTGAATAAGCTGACAGCAGGCCAGTCATTGGATAATAAATACAAATCCAATGTTAGAGAGGGATAAATATGAAAAGATCTTTATTCGTGAATATATTGAAAAGCTCCAAAGGTACTACTTCGGTAATATTTATTTGTTCTACCATAGTGGTTATCCTTTTATCTGCGCTTTTCACGGATATAGGCTACATAGCTTTTGAACGCTATAAATTGGCAAAAAGTGTGGATTTGATTGCTAAATTGGGTGCAGAAGCTGTTTTTGCGGATAGGGAAGAATGTATAAATATTATTGAAAGCAATGCGGTTAAAAGAATAAAGGATCTAAATAAGCTTGATGTAAAAGTATCTGACAATAACAGGGAAATTTCACTGTATGCAGGTAAAAAGCTTAACTATATATTCCTGAAATATTTTGGGGTGAAAGAAAAACAAATAGAATCAAGCGTAACTGCAAAAATATCCATTGTTACATCTTACAAAGGTATAAGACCATTTGCAGTTGAAAAGGATGAAATTAATTACGGGAAACAATATTATTTATCGTTAGATGTTAATTCACAGGAAAGTAGTATAGTGGGTGAGGATACAAAAAGGATAGTGCCATTAAGCCTTGGAGACGAAGAATTCGAAACCAGTATAATCTATGGGTATAGAAAGAGTGTTAACGCCGGTCGGATTTTATATGCAATGACCGCGGGATTTGAAAAATTAAACAAAAGCATGGTTGACGTTTATAACCGATGCAAGCATGATCCTCCTTGTACATATGAAAATCACGAGGATGAATGCCCGAGAATATTTATTCTTCCTGTAGTAGATAAAGCTGACTTTAGCGGCAAGAACGGAATGACAGTATTGGGGTTTACTGCATTTTTTGTCGAAGAAGTTGAAAATGAAGACAAGAGCAACGGTGGAATTATGAGATTTAAAGGCAGATTTATAAGGTATACGGTAAACTCCAGTACAAGTGACGGAATAGCTGATTTCGGACTTTTAGGAGTAAAACTGATACATTAGAGTCGAATTATCAGTTGTTTTTACTGTAAAGGATATAAATGTAATTGTCTTAGGTGTTTGAAAAGAATCAGAAGGAATAAAAATTGCTTTATACTAAGGAGGAGCATTATGGAATCTGTCAATAAACGTGTAATTATTATTTCATTAATACTGGCTTTGTTTACAACGGCACTTGTGTATCTGTATATAAATAAAGCTACTACAAAGCCTGAAGTTGTAGAATACATTAATGTATATATTGCAGCAAAAACACTGCCTGCAAAACACCAGATAGCAGAGAGTGATGTAGTACAGTCGAGGGTAACAAGAGATTATCTGAATCCCAATGCAGCATTAAACAAGGCTGATATAATTGGTAAAAGGCTTTCGGAAAGTATAATACAAGGAGAACAGATACTAAAGGAAAGATTGGTTGAAGATAATAATCTTAACCTTTCATACAATATACCTGAGGGTATGAGAGCTGTCAGTGTAAATGTAAATGAGCAGATTCAAGTAGCAAACCTTATTGTCCCGGGAGATTATATAGATATAATAGCAAGCTTTCCCACCGAAAGCGAGGAAATTGGAGAAAATACCAGAGTTGCGCTTTCCAGGTCGGAGATTGTACTTCAGAACATTAAAGTGCTCGCTCTGAGCCAGTATACGGGAAAAGCAGATGATACAAAGACTGAGGAACTTCCTAAAACAGTAACACTTGCTGTTACACCAAAGGATGCTGAAAAACTGGTTTATGTAAGTGAATTTGCATCTTTCAGAATGGCATTAAGGCCTGTTGATGATGACAAGATTGTAAAATCAAATGGTACATTAAAAGAGGAAATAATAAGCGACAAGGGTATATTTATTAAACCTTGATTAATAAAACACCGTACCTATACTGAATGCGATTAAGATGCATTAAATTGTATCAATAATCATACAAAACTAGACTTTAATGGAGGTAAAGATAATGGAAAAAATTAAAGTGGTTATAGTAGATGATACTGAGGAAACAAGAAGCAATGTGAAAACTCTGCTTTCATTCGAAAAAAGGATAGAAATTATAGGTGAAGCCGAAAACGGTGAAGAGGCGGTTTTTATTGCAAAGGAATCACGACCTGATGTCGTTTTGATGGATATAAACATGCCAGTTATGGACGGAATTAAAGCAACTGAAGAGATTATGATGAATGTTCCTGAGACAGCGGTTATTATAATGTCTGTACAAGGTGAAACCGAATACTTAAGAAAGGCTATGTCAGCAGGCGCAAGAGATTTTTTAAACAAACCTTTTTCCAGTGACGACCTAATCAATACAATTTTGAAAGTATATGATATTGAGTCTCAGAGAAAACAGCACTCAAATGTGTCCAAAGTAAAGGAAGAAGTTAAATCAAAGGTTATATCCGTATTCAGTACAAAAGGTGGAGTAGGAAAAACTACAATAGCTTCAAACCTTGCAGTATGCCTTTCGAGAAACACCAAGAAAAGGGTAGCGTTGGTGGATCTGGATCTTCAGTTCGGTGATGTGGCAATAATGCTTAATGCGTCAGTAAAGAATACCATAAGTGATCTCATTAAGGAAATCAATCTTTTGACCAGTGACTTGATGGAGGATTATCTTGTAACACATTTTTCAGGTGTAAAGGTTCTTCCTGCTCCTGTAAAACCGGAATACGCTGAATATATTACATCTTCCCATGTTGAAAAAATAATAAATACATTAAAAGAGTATTATCATTATGTAATTATTGATACTTCTGCAAACTTTCACGAAACAGTTCTGACTGCCTTGGATATGTCAAGCAGTATACTTTTTGTTTCAACTCTGGATCTACCTACAATAAAGAATGTCAAGTCCGGTCTTGATGTAATGGAGACGTTGCGTTACCCCAAGGAAAAAATTAACATTATTCTGAACAAGGCTTCGGAGCAGTTCGGTATAAAATACAAAGATTTTGAAAATACATTAAAGCATCAGATATGGGCTTATGTACCGGAAGATAGTCAGACGGTTATAACCTCGGCAAATAAAGGATTTCCTTTTGTTATGACAAGGGCTGAAACAAAAGTTGCAAAGGCAATAGTAGGAATGAGCAATGAGCTTGCAAAGGAAAAGGAAGCCCCGGAAAAAGAGAAGGATGCAATCAGGAAGATTTTCGGAGGATGATATCTGTAATCAGGTATCTATGTGTTCATGAAATACTTTTTTGCAATATATTAAGAAGGGGGTATCCACGTGTCACTATTGGAAAGGATTCAGAGGGAGAAAAGTACTGAAACTGCTGACAATAAAGTTCTTAAAGTTAAAAAGGCACAACATGTTGAGGCAGACCCTTATGCCAATATAAAGGCCAAAATACACAGCAGGATTATTGATGAAATAAAAGGTGATGCGTTAAAAGATATTGATTCTATTGGAGATGACACACTTGAGAAGGAAATAACAGCTATTGTTGAAAGTATCCTGAATGAAGAAAGCAATTATATTACAAAAAACGACAGACAGAAGATTATTTCGGAAATCATAGATGAAACTATAGGGTTTGGACCTATAAACCCTTTGATCCATGATCAATCGGTATCTGAGATAATGGTTAATGGACCAAACCAGGTTTATGTTGAAAGAAAAGGTAAACTGATTTTGTCGGATGTAAGATTTAAAGATGATCAGCATGTAATGCATGTTATTGAAAAGATTGTTGCACCATTAGGAAGGCGAATAGATGAAAGTTCCCCTATGGTGGACGCAAGACTTCCTAACGGCTCTCGTGTTAACGTAATAATACCTCCCCTTGCACTGGATGGACCTAGCATAACAATAAGAAAATTCTCTGAAAAGCCTTTTACGGTAAAAGATCTTATAAATTTCGGTACAATTACTCCAAATGTTGCAATGTTTCTAAAAGCATGCGTTGAGGCAAGGTTGAACATAGTAGTATCAGGGGGTACCGGAAGTGGTAAGACAACAACACTCAATGTTATATCATCCTTTATACCTGATGATGAAAGAATAGTAACAATAGAAGATGCGGCAGAAATACAGCTTGGTCAGGAGCATGTGTTAAGGCTTGAAACAAGACCACCGAATATTGAAGGAAAAGGTGCGGTAACCATAAGGGATTTGGTAAGGAACTCACTTAGAATGAGACCTGACAGAATAGTGGTAGGGGAAGTCAGAAGCGGAGAAGCACTTGATATGCTTCAGGCCATGAATACCGGTCATGACGGTTCACTTACCACAGGTCATGCCAATACGCCAAGAGACATGCTTGCCAGGCTTGAAACAATGGTTCTTATGGCTGGTATGGATCTTCCTGTAAAAGCTATAAGGGAACAAATTTCATCTGCAGTAGACATTATTGTACAACAGTCAAGGCTAAAAGATGGAAGTAGAAGGATAACCCACATTTCCGAAATAATAGGTATGGAAGGCGATATTATAACTTTGCAGGACATTTTTATTTTCAAGCAAGCTGGTAAAGACCTAACAGGAAAAATAGCAGGGGAAATGGTGCCGACAGGGATTAAGCCTTTGTTTATGGAGAAGTTTGAAGTGGCAGGAGTAATGTTGCCGTCGGATATATTCAAGCCTTGATTCATATCGCAACAGTATATTACAAGCGTAAGTAATAATGGGAGGCTGTCTTATGAAGAATTTTATACTAATTTCAACATTTGTTACCGTAATTTTGTTTTGCTATCCGATACTAAAGTTCTTAATAGGTAAACAGAGTGCAATAGTAAGGTTGAAAAGGTATACAAATATTGAAGAAATGCGGGAAGAAAAGAAAAAGGAAAAGGGGAAGCAGAAAGAATATAAAGTCGGTCTCGGTATGATTTCGAAAAGCATAAAAGACGCCAGATTTCTTGACAACTACAAAAGAAAAATATATGTAGACCTTCAGAGGGCTCATCTTTTTCTCAAGCCAGAGGAGTTTATTACTGTATGCATCATATTGTTTTTTACTTTTGGAACTTTTTTCTTTGCAGTATTCAGTTATTCTCCCTTCGCAATTATTTTTGCGGTTGCTGGAGGAGTTTGCGGATGGTTTGTTCCTTCGCTTTATATGAAGATAAGAACAAAAAAGAGGATAAAGCATTTGAATGACCAATTGAATGATGCTATAGTACTTATCTCAAACTCACTTAAAGCAGGCTATAGTTTTTTTCAGGCGGTTGATATAGTAAGTAAGGAAATGACAGGACCTATGGCAGAAGAATTTGCATTTCTTCAGAAAGAAGTTAATTTTGGAACTACAACTGAAAAGGCTTTAGAAAATCTTATTAACAGAGTAAAAAGTGATGATCTTGAGCTTGTAGTAACTGCAGTGCTTATTCAAAGGCAGATAGGTGGAAACCTTGCAGAAGTACTTGATAATATATCTTCCACTATAAGAGAAAGAATAAGTATTAAGGGTGAGATAAAGACAGTAACGGCTCAGGGAAGAATGTCGGGGCTAATAATTGCGATTCTTCCCCCGGCACTTGGAGTTATTCTGTTTTTTATAAACAGGGATCATGTTCTTACTTTGTTTACAGATCCTATAGGTATGGCATTATTAGGCTTTTCGGTGTTTATGGAGTTCTTAGGCATATATTTTATCAGGAAAATAGTAGATATTGAAGTGTGAGGTGGAAGTCTATGGTAATGTATTTGTTGTTGCTTTCAATACTAGTTTCATCGTACCTTATATTTTATAGCTTTGTAGGAGTGTTTTACAGGAATAGAAAAGTTGTAAGCATAAGGCTTGACAGAATTACAAAGACAAGTAGCAAAAGCTTTGAGAATGAACTGAGTCAGCCGCTTTTTGTAAGGATAATACGTCCGATATTGGATGACATAAGCAGAATAGTAATCAGGGCGACACCAAAAGAGGTTACATCAGGCTTCGAAAGAAAAGTAATAATGGCAGGAAATCCTTTCAATTTATCGATAAGGGACTGGATTAACCTTCAAGTGATGGTGATTTTAGGACTGCCATTTGTGACCGTGGGTATAAGTTTTTATCTATCCCTTGGAGTCAGAACAACAGTTTTTATTATCATTATAGAAGTATGTTTGGGTTTTCTTTTCCCAAACCTGTTGTTGAATAGAAAAATAAAGGATAGGCAAAAAAGTATTCTGAATGCTCTTCCAGATGTTTTAGATCTTTTGACGGTCAGTGTTGAAGCAGGACTGGGGTTTGATGGAGCACTTGCAAAAGTTATTGACAAAATGCCAGGGCCTATTGCAGATGAATTTGATAATGTATTGAATGAAATGAAGGTGGGCAAGCAGAAAAAAGATGCTATGAAAGACATGGCCGAAAGAGTTAATGTAAACGATCTTACCACATTTGTGGGCTCAATTATTCAAGCTGACCAGCTCGGAGTAAGCATTGGTAATGTTTTGAGGATACAGTCGGATCAAATGAGGGGAAAAAGAAGACAGCGTGCGAAGGAAAAGGCCATGAAAGCTCCGGTTAAAATGCTTATACCAATGATTCTGTTTATATTTCCGACCATATTTTCAGTGCTTATAGGTCCGGTTGTAATTAAGGTTATTTATACATTTACAGGTGGTTAAAGCAGTTATATACATTAAAAAAATTTCGTACCTATGATGGGGACGAAATTTTTTTATGCAAAATAAAAAAACTACTATCATAATTATTAAACTTTTTTTAAATGGAACAAATTAATAAGAAGCAGAAGTTCTAAAAAAAAGTGGTATAAGGAAATATAAGACCTACTTCCAATATATTTTAAGAGATTAAACAGAACTTTTAATGGCAGCTTGGCAATCTTATCATGAATAAATAATTCCGACTTAGATCCATAGCTTTGCGTCACCATCTTTCAACGGTTTTGCCCTGTTTCATAAGCCTATTTATCTCCTTATACCGTGGTTTAAGGGAGGTAGAATGTATTACAATTTAATTATACCATGATTTATGTTAACAATAAAGCTTTATATAAGCCTGAAATTTTGTGTATATTTTTACTAAGCAAGTTTACATCCGATTGCTTAGCATTAACTGGTTTTATCTCATTAATTTAGCTTGATTTCCATGTTGACTTGAGAGTAACAATCATAGCGTAAAATTAATTTTTTCAATGTAGAATCATTTTCGTGATTAACATAGAATTATTTTATTAATTAAAATAATTTATATTGTTTTTACGATTCAAACTGTTGTAAAATGGGGATAATATGGTATACTATATTTTGCTGAGTAAATTACACTGTAGCTGAAGTTGCAATCAAAGTAGCAAGTTCTACTACAATAACCAGATAGACTATATCTTCTTATGAAAGTATTATATAACGCTTAAGCTATAAGCTTTCTGTATAGAAGTTTGCTAAAAGTTTGCTAAAGAACAGATTTTTTTAAGAAGAATAGCATATATTTGGAGGATATAAGTTGTTGGAGGAGAGAAGCTGTATGTCTGCTAGTGATATTTTTAAGTTTTGGCTGGAGAATTCATATTTTGATGAGGAAACCAGAGAAGAACTCAATAAAATCAAGGATGACCCAAAGGAAATTGAAGAAAGGTTTTATAAAGATCTGGAGTTCGGAACCGGCGGTTTGAGAGGAATCATCGGTGCGGGGACGAACAGGATCAATATTTATACAGTAAGAAAAACATCTCAGGGGCTTGCGGATTATGTGAACAGCATGGGAGAATCTGATAAGGGTGTTGTGATAGCATTTGATTCCCGCTACAAATCTCCTGAATTTGCTTTAGAAGTTGCAAAGGTTTTTGCAGGTAATGGTATCAAAGCATATTTGTTTGATGAACTAAGACCGGCTCCCGAACTTTCTTTTGCTGTGAGATATTTGAAGGCTGCAGCAGGAATTGTTATTACTGCCAGTCATAATCCGAAGGAGTATAACGGATACAAGGTATACGGAGAGGATGGCGGTCAGTTGCCTATTGAAGCTTCAAACAAGGTGTTGGAATTTATTGGTCAGATCGAAGATGTTACAAAAGTCAGGCTTATGGAGAAGAATGAAGCAGTTGATAAAGGTTTGATAAAAATAATTGGTGGTGAAATTGACGACGAATATATAAAACAGCTTAAAACCTTGACTGTTAATCCTGATGTAGCAAGAACTATAGGAAAGACCTTTAAAATTGTATATACTCCGTTGCACGGGGCTGGTAACAAGCTGATTAGAAGGCTTTTAAAAGAGATTGGTTTTGAGAATGTACTGGTTGTAAAGGAACAGGAACTTCCAGATCCTGAGTTTTCAACTGTTAAATCTCCAAACCCTGAAGAAAAGGATGCTTTTGTACTTGCTATAGAACTTGCCCGAAAAGAGGATGTGGATCTTGTAATAGGAACCGACCCAGATAGTGACAGGGTTGGAGTTGTTGTAAGAAACAAAGATGGAGAATACATAACTCTGACTGGAAATCAGACAGGGTGTTTGATGCTTGAATACATACTTTCGCAAAAAAAAGCTGAAGGGAAGCTTCCCGCTAAAGGGTTTGTTGTAAAAACCATTGTCACAACTGAGCTTGCAAGAGAGATTGCACAAGCTTATGATATAGAGCTAATAGAGGTGTTGACAGGATTTAAGTTTATTGGTGAGAAGATAAAGCTTTTGGATGAATTGGGAGATAGGAAATATTTGTTTGGATTTGAGGAAAGCTATGGTTATCTTGCAGGAACTTTTTCAAGAGACAAGGACGCTGTTGTAGCCTCTATGCTTATTGCCGAAATGGCTGCATATTACAAATCACGAGGTATGTCGCTTTATGAAGGATTGATGGAGATATTCCCCAAATATGGGTATACACTTGAAGGCGTTAAGCACTATACATTAAAAGGTAAAGAAGGAATTGAAAAGATAAAATATGCATTGAATAAGCTGAGACAAGATAATGTAATGAGATTTGCCTCTCTTGAAGCAGCGGCTCTAAGAGACTATTTGAAGGGAGAAAAATACAATTTTGCTACAGGAAAGAAAGAAAAACTGACATTGCCTGAATCGGATGCATTGTATTATGAGATGAAAGATGGTTCGTGGTTTTGTATCAGACCTTCAGGAACGGAACCAAAAATAAAAATATACTTTGGTGTTACAGACAGCAGCATGGAAGCTTCGAGAGAGAAACTTGAAGTGCTTCAAAAAAGTGTAATGTCTGTCGTTGATACTTTGATTTTATAAACTTAGGAAGACAAGAGGACGGGGTTGTCGGCACAAATTAACTTGTGTCAGCAACTCCGTCCTCTTTGTTAAAGCCTCTTAGAGTGAAATGAAAGAGGCATAATTTTATTAGAGCCATTTCCTGAAAGGAAATCCGGCAAAAAGCTTTGGGACTCGTTGTCCCGGAGCTTTTTGTTAAGGAAATTGAAATGCGTTGTAAAACCTTTATCGCATTCAATAGGGTACATCTATTTGTATAGTAATATTTAGCTATTCCATATTGCAGTATGATATAATATTTGAGATTGAAAGAAACTTTATTATAAGGATGATAGTCGTGAAAAATTTTGTTCACTTGCATGTGCATACGGAGTACAGCTTGCTTGACGGAGCAAACAGAATAAAGGATCTGATAAAATATACAAAGGACTTGGGAATGGACAGTATTGCAATTACCGACCATGGTGTTATGTATGGAGTTGTTGATTTTTACAAGGAAGCAGTAAATAATGGTATAAAGCCTATTCTTGGATGTGAAATATACACTGCAAAGAGGTCCAGGTTTGATAAACAGGCGGGTTTGGATTCCGAGCCGGGTCACTTGGTTTTGTTGGCAAAAAACAATACTGGATACAAGAATTTAATGAAGATAGTATCAATTGGATTTACTGAGGGGTTTTACTATAAACCGAGGGTTGATATAGAGACTCTTGAAAAGTATGGAGATGGACTTATTGCTCTGAGTGCATGCCTTTCAGGCGACATACCGAGAGCATTTTTAAATAACAACTATGGCAGAGCTATGGAAATTGCACTAAAGTTTCAGAGCATTTTTGGAGAGGGGAACTTTTACCTTGAACTTCAAAATAACGGAATTGAAGAACAAACCCTTGTTAACGGACAGCTTGTGAAGCTTGCGAGGGATGCACGAATACCTCTTATTGCAACCAATGATGTACACTACTTAAGGCGTGAGGATGCCTTGGCTCAAGAAGTATTGCTATGCATACAAACAGGTAAAAACATGAATGACGAAAACAGGATGAGGTTTTCTTCCGATGATTTCTATATAAAGTCTCCAGAGGAAATGTCACAATTGTTTCAGAATATTCCAGAGGCAGTTGAAAATACTATCAAAGTAGCTGAAATGTGTAATGTGGAGCTTGAGTTCGGCAAGTTGCACCTTCCCCAGTTTAACGTACCGGGTAACAAAAATCCCTTTGAATACTTGAAAGAACTTTGTTATAAGGGATTTGAAAAGCTTTATAAGGAAGAAAGCAAAGATAGGGAAAAGATTGAGAGATTGGAATATGAGCTTTCAGTTATCAAGCAGATGGGATATGTTGACTATTTTCTTATAGTGGGGGATTTTACAAGATACGCAAAAGATAACGGTATTATGGTAGGCCCTGGCAGAGGCTCGGCAGCAGGAAGCCTTGTGGCGTACTGCCTTGGCATTACCAGTATTGACCCGATTAAATACAACCTGCTTTTTGAAAGGTTTTTAAATCCGGAAAGAGTTAGCATGCCTGATATAGACATAGATTTCTGCTTCGAAAGAAGGCAGGAGGTTATAGATTATGTTGTTGACAAGTATGGTAAAGATAGGGTTGCACAGATAATTACTTTTGGAACTATGGCGGCCAGGGGTGCCATACGTGATGTGGGAAGGGCTCTTGACATACCTTACGGTGATGTGGATACCGTTGCGAAGATGATTCCCTTTCAGATTGGCATGAATATTGAAAAGGCTTTGGAGCTCAATCCTGAACTTGGAAAGCTCTACAAGGAAAACAGCATTGTAGCGGAACTAATTGATATGGCAAAGCGACTCGAAGGTATGCCTCGACATGCCTCCACCCATGCGGCAGGCGTTGTTATATCAAAAGAGCCTGTAACCGAGTATGTGCCTTTGCAGAGAAATGAAGATAGTATAACAACCCAGTTTACCATGGGGTTGTTGGAAGAGCTTGGTCTTCTTAAAATGGACTTTTTGGGACTTAGAACTCTTACGGTTATAAGGGATGCAGTTAATCTGATATATGAAAACGGCGGTAAGGTAATTGAGATTGATAAGCTGGAAATGAATGATCCTGATGTGTTCAAGATTATCGGGGAAGGACGGACATGTGGTATTTTTCAGCTTGAAAGTGCGGGAATGACCCAGTTTATGAAGGAGCTTCAGCCTTCTTCTTTTGAAGATATAATAGCCGGGATATCGCTTTACCGTCCTGGACCTATGGATCAGATCCCGAGATATATAAGAAATAAAAATAGTCCTGATCTAATAAAGTACCACCATCCGCTTCTAGAGAATATTCTTGATGTAACTTATGGATGTATGGTATACCAGGAGCAGGTTATGCAAATAGTAAGGGATCTTGCAGGGTATTCAATGGGAAGATCCGACCTGGTAAGACGTGCAATGTCCAAGAAAAAAGCTGGTATAATGGAGCAGGAAAGAAAAAATTTTGTTCATGGCATAGAGGATGAAAAAGGCAATATCATAGTAGAGGGAGCTGTTAGGAATGGAGTGGACGAGGTTGCTGCCAATATAATATTTGATGAAATGATGGATTTTGCAAGCTATGCCTTCAACAAGTCGCATGCTGCGGCATATGCTGTTATAGCTTACCAGACCGCATGGCTTAAGTGCTATTACCCTATTGAGTTTATGGCAGCTCTTTTAAACAGCTTTTTAGGAAGCAGTGATAAAATATCACAGTATGTTTACGAGTGCAGGAATTTGGGAATAGTAGTCTTGCCACCAGATATAAATGAGAGCCATATCAAATTTACGGTGGTTAACAAAAAGATAAGATTTGGGATGACCGCTGTTAAAAATGTAGGCGAAAATGCAGTCAAAGCAATAATAGCTGAAAGGGAAGCTAATGGAAACTACAATAACTTCAGGGAATTTTTAGAGAGGGTTGACGGCAAGGACATAAATAAAAGGTGCGTGGAAAGCCTTATAAAAAGCGGAGCGTTTGACCTTTTTGGAGTATACCGGTCAAAGCTTATAACAGTTTTTGAGAAGATGATGGAGGGAATATCACAAATAAGAAAAAGGAATATGGCTGGACAACTTTCGATATTTGAAATGTCAATGGGCAGTGAAACATTAGGTGTTACTGATGTTTTTAGGGAGGAGGATATTTTTCCCGATATCAAGGAATACCCCGGGAAGGTTCTTCTGTCAATGGAAAAAGAGATGCTGGGTCTTTACATTTCAGGACATCCTTTAAGTGAATTTGAAAGGGAGATTAATGAATTGGTGACTGTATTCAGTTCTGACCTTAACGGAAGTACTATTGATGGAGAGGATGGTATTTCCATGGATGGGCTAAAGAATATAGAGGACGGCAAGCATGTTACAATTGGAGGAATAATTACTTCAAAGAAGACGAAAACTACAAAAAACAATAATTTGATGGCATTTTTAACTATTGAAGATCTATACGGTACTATGGAGGTAATAGTATTTCCGACTATTCTTGAGAGATTTTCAAAATTGTTAGAAATAGACAGTATTATTCTTATAAAAGGAAAGATAAGTATAAAAGAAGAAGAGCAACCGAAGATTATATGTGAGGAAGTAAGTTCATTAAAGAAAACCAAGATCCAAAAGCTCTATCTCAAAATAACAGGAGATATGGATTCGGAATATTTGGAATCTTTGAAATGCCTTTTAAAATACTTTGCAGGAAACATACCTGTATGCTTGTACGATGAAGGACAAAAAAAGGTAAAGGTTATTGAAAGAGAATATTGGGTGACTGTCAATGATAGTGTTTTAAGTGAATTGAAATATCGACTGGGAGACGAGAATGTTAAATTGATGTAATGTTATTTTTGTTTTTTTCGATAATTATTAAGAGCGTTAAAAAGCAATGTTATTTACTCAAATTCATATTGATTTTTGATATGAATTAATATATAGTTATGACGAGGTGGTTCTATTTGGACGGGAATTTGGACAAAGTTTTAGGTGATTATATTGTTATAAGAGCTGAAGAAAATGGTGTGAATATAATAGGTCTTACCAGAGGTAGGGATACAAAGTTCCATCATACTGAGAAACTGGATAAGGGTGAAGTACTAATAGCCCAGTTTACCGAGAATACTTCTGCGATAAAGATAAGAGGAAATGCAAAAATAATATGTCGTCATGGAGAAATTCAATCCGGTGAATAATAAAAAAAGGGGCGTGTTTATATGTGGACAGTTGTATATATGGCTCAGAGCAAGGAAATCGCCACTTCTATGGAGGGTTTGCTTGCAAGAGAAGGAATACTGGTTAAACTAAGACCAATCAGTAAAAATCATGAAAACAACGACAATTACTATGAAGTACTGGTTCCCGAAGCAGAGGTTGAGGAGGCACACAGTGTAATCATTGAAAAGGGATATTAGATTTATAGTTAAATAATATTTGGTTTAAATTATCCCGTGTTTGGTATGACACGGGTTTAATACTGTCAAGGAGGTTTTTTATGGTTAATGTAAGAACAATAGGGGTTTTGACAAGTGGGGGAGATGCTCCCGGCATGAATGCTGCAATAAGGGCAGTGGTTAGATCAGGCTTATATTACGGAATCAAGGTTTTTGGAATAAGGAAGGGTTACGACGGCTTAATTAATGGAGATGTCCAGGAGATGTCGGCAAGGTCGGTTGGTGATATACTTCAAAAAGGCGGAACGATTCTGCAAACTGCCAGATCACCGCAGTTTAAAACCGAAGAAGGCTTGAAGAAAGCAATGGCGATGGCGAAAGTATTTGGTATCGATGCAATTGTTGTTATAGGAGGAGATGGTTCATTAAAGGGTGGAAAGGATTTAAGCAAGTTTGGAATGAACATAATAGGACTTCCTGGTACTATAGACAATGATATAGGTTGCTCCGATTATACAATCGGATACGATACAGCTTTAAACACTGTTCAGGATGCCATAGACAAAATAAGGGATACAGCATATTCCCATGAGCGTTGCAGCGTACTTGAAGTTATGGGAAGACACGCAGGTTATATTGCTGTCAATGTCAGTATATCAGGGGGTGCTGAGTCTGTAATTCTTCCGGAGAAGCCGTTTGATATGGCCAAGGATGTAATAAAGCCTATAATAGAGGGTAGAAACAGGGGAAAGAAGAATTACCTTGTTATTGTGGCAGAAGGCGTTGAAGGAAAGGCTATAGAAATTGCAAAGACAATAACCGAAGCCACAGGTATAGAAGCAAGGGCTACAATATTAGGACATATACAGCGGGGAGGAAGTCCTACAGTTAATGACAGGGTTATGGCAAGTGTAATGGGCGTAAAGGCTGTAGAGGTTCTGAAAAACGGAGGAAGGAACAGAGTTATTTCTCTAAAGGATAATAAAGTAATAGACCAGGATCTTGATGAGGCTCTTGAAATGAAGAAGGTACTGTCTGAAGATTTGATTAAAATAAGTGCGATTTTGGCATTGTAAGATGAAGGGTACGCGTAGTAGAATAACCATAATTAGGAATGATTACATTGTTGATTACTGAAACAAAACTGATCGTAAGATATGCTGAGACAGATCAAATGGGTATAGTCCATCACTCTAACTATCCGATTTGGTTTGAGGCTGCGAGAACCGATTTTATCAAGAAAATGGGAATATCTTATTCCGACATTGAGGCAAGGGGTTTTTTGCTTCCTTTGATAGAGCTTAAGTGCAGATACAAAGGAACTGCAAGGTATGAGGATGAGATTGTGATTAAGACAAGTATAAAGGAAATGTCGCCTGTACGGATTACTTTTTATTATGAGCTGTTTAAAAGCGGAAGTTCTGAGGTAATAACATCCGGTGAGACAATGCATGTATGGACAAATAAGGATTTGAAACCTGTAAATATTAAGAAGCATGCCCCGGACATTTACTTGTTAATGTCAAGCACATGTTGAATTTTATATAAACATTGCAAAGACACAAAAAAATATGGTAATATTATCTTGTCAAATGTAAATCTCTGCATCTGTTAATTTAAATTCTTTATTACATTTGATATGGTTGTTGAGATTTATGTATAGTTAATATTACGAATATGAGCTATTATATTACACGAATTATTTATTGGAGTTAATAACATCTTATAAGTAAGTAAGAAAGATTTTATTTGATTATCAGGTGGTGACTGGGTGAATATTCCTAACATACTTACAGCAATTAGACTTGTCCTTGTTCCAATATTTGGTTATTACCTGTTTCATGAGCAGTATTATATTGCTGCCGTATTGTTTTTTATAGGGGGAGTTACCGATATACTGGATGGGGTTATAGCAAGGAAGTTTAATATGATTACTTCCTGGGGGAAACTGGCTGACCCTTTGGCGGATAAGCTTATGCAGCTTACGGCTTTAACTATTCTTACAGTTCAGGGGCTTATCCCATTGCCTGTATTAATAATAGTTGTTGCAAAAGAAGCGTTTATGGTGGCGGGAAGTATTTTTCTATACAAAAGAGTTAAATTTGTTGTTCAGGCAAGCTGGTACGGCAAATTTGCCACCGTTGTTTTCTTTATAGCAATAGTAATGACAATAGCCTTAAATTCCCAGAAGTTGATAGGTGCTTATACTGATGCACTTGTAAATATATTTGTACTTTTGGCAGTTTTCTCTACATTGTTTGCCTTTTTTATGTATACTCTTGAATTTAGGAAGATAACCGGCGAAGTCAATAATGACAATGATAGTAGCTCATGAGATGGGGTTTGCAAGGGAAGTTGCAGACATGGTTCGTGTGTGCTAAAGAGTTTAATCTAAGAAACTGATACATAAGTACCCTCAAAATATTTGATTTTGCGAATATCTATATATAAGAGCTTGCGGTAGCTATTTAAATATGTCTGATAATGAGCTATAATTGTTATAGAAATTATCTATAATGCTTATGTCTTATGACTTATACTAAAATGCATACTATAGGAAGTTTTGTTTTGGAGTTGATATGCATTTAAGCTACACTTTATGAAGCTTGGCTTATGTATATTTATTTTTTTAAGGGGGAATTACAGTTGAGAAAGTTTTTATGCCTGGGATTATCTTTAGCGATGCTTATTAGCGTTCTACTAGTTCCACAGACAATAGTATCGGGTGCACCTTCGTTTAATTATGTTGAAGCGCTTCAGAAAGCTATATACTTTTATGAGTGTCAGCAAGCAGGACCGCTTCCAGAGTGGAACAGGGTTGAATGGCGCGGAGATGCTACAATGAATGATTACATAAAAGGAGGCTGGTATGATGCAGGGGATCATGTGAAGTTTAACCTCCCTATGTCTTATACGGCATCCATGCTTGGTTGGGCGCTGTACGAGTACGGTGACGGTATTGCGGCATCCGGACAGAAGATTCATCTTGAAAGAAATCTGAAATTTACACTTGACTATTTGGCAGCTTGTGACCTTGGTGATAAAGTGGTTTATCAGATAGGTGATGGAGCAGCAGACCATAAGTGGTGGGGACCTGCTGAGGTAATTGAATTGGAAATGAAAAGACCTTATTATACATGTAAGGCATCATGTGTAACTGCTGGAATGGCTGCGGCTTTGGCTGTTGGTTCAATAGTACTTGAAGACAGCAAATACCTTACCCACGCAAAGAGCCTTTTTGCACTTGCGGATAAGACAAAAAGCGACAGCGATTATACAAAGGCTGCAGGTTTTTATGATTCATGGAGCGGTTTTTATGATGAACTGTTATGGGCTGCCACATGGTTATATCTTGCCACTGGTGACAAAGCTTATCTTGATAAGGCAGAATCTTATGTTCCGAATCTTGGTACTGAAGATCAATCTACAATTCTGAAGTACAAATGGGGTCATTGCTGGGATGATGTTCATTTCGGCGGACTTCTTATGCTTGCAAAAATTACCGACAAACCTGAATATCACGATTTTGTAAAGATGCATCTCGATTGGTGGACAGTAGGTTATAACGGACAGAAAATTGCCTATACAACAGGAGGTCTTGCATGGTTGTACCAGTGGGGGTCTTTAAGGCATTCAACTACTACCGCATTTCTGGCAGCAGTTTATTCAGATTACATAAAAGACAGTGCTTTGAAGAAAAGATATATGGACTTTGCTGAGCAGCAGATTGACTATGCATTAGGTGCTAACCCCAATAAAAGGAGTTACGTAGTAGGTTTTGGTAATAATCCTCCAGAGCATCCTCACCATAGGACAGCTCACGGATCGTGGTCCGATCAGGATATAAATCCTGAAAACCACAGGCATATACTTTACGGCGCTCTTGTTGGAGGACCCCAGTCTGCAAGCGATAGTAGTTATGAAGATGATATCAAGAATTACCAGGCCAACGAGGTCGCAACAGATTATAATGCAGGGTTTTTAGCTATATTGTGCAGGATGGTTTCAGAATATGGCGGAACTGCTCTGGCAAATTTCCCTGCTCCAGAAAAGAAGGATGACGAGTTTTATGTGGAAGCTTGCATAAATCAGGAAGGACCTAATTATACAGAAATAAAAGCGCTTTTAAATAACCATTCAGCGTGGCCTGCAAGAGTTATTAAGGATTTTTCCTATAATTACTATGTAGACCTTTCAGAAGTATTTGAAGCAGGCTATACAGAAAGTGATATCACTGTCAAGAAAGGCTTTGACGAATTTAAGGATACCGAGGTTTCACAGCTTATCAAGTATTCAGGAAACATATACTATGTAAAAGTTTCTTATCCTGATGGTTCTGTTATAGCACCTATAGGACAAGAACAGAACAACGGTGAGCTTCAGTTCAGAATTTCAGCACCTGAGGCTACAACTTTCTGGGATTCATCCAATGACTTTTCAAGGGAAGACCTTGTGCGCCAGGATGTTAAAAAGACGAAGAAAATACCTGTATATGACGGTTCTAAAAAAATATACGGAGATGAACCCGGAGGCGGTACACCGGTTACAACACCGCCGGTTACAACACCACCTGTTGTAACACACCCCACAGGTCTTTTGATAGAAGGAGATGTAAACGGTGATGGAAGTGTGAATTCAACCGACTATGCACTTATTAAAAGATATATACTAGGTACCATTACTTCTTTTGAGTATGAACACGGTGAAAAATGTGCAGATGTAAATAGGGATGGAGAAATTAACTCCACAGACTATGCATTGGTTAAGAGGTACATACTTGGTACTATTACTGGATTTTAAACTAGAGTAAGTATGGGATTCAAGGTCATACAGTGTCAATAACATAAACAGGGAGCGGCAGAGATATTTTGCCACTCCCTTTGTGTTTGTGTCGGAACAAGGAGTCACTTTGTTATTCTGTATATAAGGCTTCCAGCATTATTTTCGTCGGCTTCCTGTAAAGCACTATTATTTAGAAAAAATAAATACTTATTGTTCTGTTTCATTTTTGAATGATGAAGGTTATTGTTTCCAAAAGGAATAATTATGTCCCCGAGTTGAAAGTCTACAAGGCTCGAAGGCTCAAGAGACCACTGGAAATTGTTGTTCACAAGTAATCTTCCCACATAGTTACTGCTTCCCTCGCTTGAGAAGTCGGCAAAGCTATTGTTAAGAACGCTTAATTTTATACCGGATGTATAATACAGAATTTCGGAGTCGAAATCTATCAGCATTGCAGAATCGGGTATATAACTTATTTTATCTGCTTTGCGGGAGGCGATGTTGTAGAGGCAAAGTCTTTCTGGCACTATCTTTATAAGTATTGAGTGGTTGTCTTTAATACAGAAGTCCTGTATAGATATACCAGCTTGGGATGTTGTTGGGTTCTGAGGGTACTTCAGGTGGCTTAAAAGACCACTTTTGTCTATGGTATAGGCAGATGACCCATTCAAGTCCACTACATAAATAATTGAGTCTTCAAACTTTGTACCTGAAGCCATAAGATATACTGTATCGGAATCAGCCTGCATTTTCAATAAATTCAGACCGGAAAACCCAGAGTGAACAGTTTTTTGAAGGTTACCTGAAACAGAATAAACAAGTATATTTCCATTGTCAAAATCATAGGCGTATACTCTGTTATCATGAACAGTCAGTGATGTACATTTATTAATGTCCGCAAGAGGTATTGAAGCTTTCTTCAGACTGTCTTCAATACCATATACATCAATTGTTCCGCCATACTCAGTGTTGTTTGTTGCGAACCCTTCCTTATTCAATACATATATATTGTTTTCATTTACGTCAAAGTCAATTATTTTACTGCCTGAACCTATATTATTATAAAGTCTGTTTACTATGTTTTGCTGGTAAGAATTACTGATGCTGCCCACATTTCTGTTATTAAATAACCTTGGGTCAACATCCGGTTCGGGAGGTATAATTATATCTTCGCTTTTTGGAATATAATTACTGTCCTTGCTACTGCATGAAGGCAGAAAGAGGATGAGGGCTGCAATTATTATACTGATTGTAATCTTTATCTTCAACTTTATATACCTCCATTTATATACTTCCATATTACTAAATAGCATTAACGAGTTCAAGTATAGAGTTTTATTCAAGAACGAAATCAATGCTAACCTTTGCGCTTACCTTGATTTGTCCCGGTTCAAGCCCTCCGGTTTCTTGATACTCCCCTGAAGATACAACATTCTGTACAGAGTTTGCAAAAGAATTAACCGAGCTTCCTCTGTAAAAACCTCCATACCATGAATCGTACCAGGACCAGTAGTACTCTTGTTCTTCCTTGATTAACACAGCTTTTCCGGTCTTCTGTCCGAGTACCCCGCTCATAGCGTCAGCCTTTTCTTTTGCGGCCTTGACTGCAAGCTCACGTGCTTTATCTTTATGGGTTCTGAGTTCAGAAGTCTTAAATTGAACACCTTGTACATATTCTGCTCCGTTTTTAACAACTTCAGTGAGGAAATCTTCAAATGTTGTAAGATCTTTTAAAGTTATAACAATGCTTTTTCTTACGATATATCCCATGTTCTTTGATGGTATTTGTTCATAGTAGGGTTCATAAACCGATTTTACAGTTATGTCACCCGGTTTTATATCTACATAGTCAATTTTTATATTTTTGGATTCAATTTTAAACTTTTTTGCCAGAGATACTATTTTCTGAACTTTCTCGTCATTCTGAGTTTTAGCCTTTACAATATCTTTGTCACGGGTATCAATGCCAAGGGTTATTACTACTTCATCAGGAATCACCATTACATCAGCACTTCCAGATACGGAAATTAAACCTTGAGAAGAATTTGTAGCATCAGATACCGGTTCGGCTATACCAGTTTGCATAGAGAACAGAACTATTACTGCTGTTATCAATACAGCAATCAGTGAAAAACTTTTAAACATTTTCATATAAAAAACCTCCTTAAAAATTTAGCGATTAATATAATTATAGATTGGAGGTTTTTAAAAAGTATTAAAAATTGTTAAGAAAGTCTAAACTTTTTAAAATGTCAATTTGAATTCGGTACCTTTATCGGGCTCGCTCTTAACCGATATGTCAAAGCCGTGAAGCTCGCATATTCTTTTTACAACAAAAAGCCCTATGCCGTTTCCACTTGTATCTTTTGTTCTTGCCTCGTCAACTCTGTAAAAGTTATCAAATATGAAAGGAAGGTCTTTTTTGCTTATTCCTATACCGTTATCTTTTACAACAAGACTAATCCTGTCATTGTGGCACTGTGTTTCAATTGTCAGGAGTCCGTCATTTTTCCCGTATTTTATTCCGTTATCAACGAGGTTTATTAGGACTTCATGGAACATTTCCCTATCAAGATTTACAGAAAAATGTCTGTCGCTGTTATTTAAGAGTTTTATGTTCATTTTTTGTGCTGATGGCGTAAATATTTTAAGTATACTTTCAATTTCATCGTAAAGACATACAGATGTTACCTTAAGTTGGATTTCCTCAAGTCTTTCAGAAGTAAGCAAAGACTTTACAAGGGAAGACATTCTGTCTATTTCGGAGTTTATATCTAAAAGGAATTCCTTTATTGTTTCAATGTCGGTTTCTCCCCCATATATAAGAGAATCAATAAGTGCTTTGATAGAGGCCAGAGGGGTTTTTAGTTCATGGGAGACATCGCTTAAAAATCTTTTGCGGCTTGTCTCGAGCTTATGAAGTTCCTTGCTCATTAGGTTGAAGGTTGTTGCGAGAACACCGATTTCATCCTTTCTTTTTATATCAGCAACAACTCCCATATTACCCTTCAATATTTCGTGGGATGCTTTTGTGAGTTCTTTTATTGGTTTTATAATTCTTTCACCCATGAGGACAGAAAGAATTATTACAGCAATCAATACAGTTGCTGAGATAAGAATTATTGCATTTGTGAAGTTTGAGATTTCTTGATATACTTCATCGACGTAGGCGGAAATCAATATTATTCCGAACATTTCATTCTTGGAAAGCACGGGAGATGCAAACATAGCTATATTTCTGTCGTTATACGTATAGTATCCTATCGAAGACGTCATGTTACCAAGTACGTTTCTGATTTCCACATTGGTTATTTTTCTGCTTTCAAGTTGATTCATGCTGTCTGCAAGGACTGTCCCTTCATTATCAAGGTACAGGATCCGGACTTGCATATTTCCGGAGTTACTGATAAGATTTGATACCTTTATATTGGTTTCTACCTTTGAGGACAAAAATTCGGCAACTCCCGTATAAAAGTTTTCTGTTTTGTCAAACTGTATTTTTCTGTAGGAAAGGATAAGAAGGACATCTATCACGGTAATTGCTATAATGAAAATCATGGCATATGTTAAGGCAAGATTAAGACTTAATTTCTTAATCATTCTACGGTATCCTTCCTCATGAAATAACCCACGCCCCATTTTGTTCTGATTTTTGAAGGGCTTGACGGGTCATCCTCTATCTTTTCCCTGAGTTTGCTTATGTGAACATCGACGGTACGTGTATCACATTCAAGTTCATTCCATACAAGGTCGAATATTCTTTCCCTTGACAGGACAATACCCCTGTTCTTAGCCAGTATTTTCAGTATATCGAACTCTTTGGCAGTCAGATAAATTTCAGTTGCTCCTTTATGTGCTGTTCTGCACGGTATATTTATTCTAAGATTGTCTATTTCTATTATTTCGTTGTCTTTATCTGACAGGGAGGCCCTTCTTAGAAGTGAATTTATACGTGCTATAAGCACACGTGTATTAAAAGGTTTTGTAACATAATCGTCCGCACCTAGTTCCAACCCCAATACCATATCAGCATAATCGTCTTTTGCAGTAAGCATTATAACAGGAGTATTGGTGGTTTGTCTTACTCTCTTTAAAAAGGTTATTCCGTTGACTTCAGGCAACATTATATCTAAGAGTACAAGGTCTATCTTTTCCTTTTTCAGTGTAGCAAGACCTTCCGCTCCATCATGTGCGGTAAAAACATTAAACCCCTCTTTTAAAAGACTGGATTTCAGCCCTTTAACCAGGAGTTTTTCGTCGTCAACAATGAGAATGTTCATAGGCTTCCTCCATAAGTAATGAGTATTTGACTCAAGTCCTATTCTATCACAATATGGTTTTTAGAGGAATAGCAATGTATGGAGAAGGTATAACAGCTTTATATCTTGTATTTTCTGAATTTATTGTCAAGTTCTTGTACAAGCACTTCAAGATCCTGGGATGAAGACTTCATGTCTTCAATATATTTCAACTGAGTTTCAATGGTTGCAGCAATCTCCTGGCTTGATGAGGCTGTTTCAAGCGAAACGGAAGATATGTGTTCTATAGAGGTGATAACCTCATCTTTGTCACTCTTCATTTTTGTTACCGATTGATTTACCTCATTAATTTTATTTACAACTGAGTTAATTGCGTTGGCTATATCATTAAATGCTCTGTCTGTTATATTAACAGCGTTGTTTTGATCCTGAGAAACCTTTTTCATGACTCCCATTGAACTTATTGCCATCTGAGTTTCTTCCTGAATACTATTCATAAGATTGTTTATTTCTTCGGTGGATTGTCTGCTCTGATCAGCAAGCTTTCGAACCTCTTCGGCAACTACTGCAAAACCTTTGCCGGCTTCGCCTGCTCTGGCAGCTTCTATTGCAGCATTTAATGCAAGAAGGTTTGTTTGTTCGGCTATATTCTCAATGGATTCTACAAAAAGTCCTATATCCTTAGTTGTATTTGTTAATTTTTCAACTACCAAAAATATTTTTTCCGAAGTATCCGTGTTTTCCTTTGATTTTTCACGAAGGACATTGACAGATTCGATACCGGCATTTTTAAGTTCGCAGATTCTGTTAGTTTCATCTGTTACTTCATTATAACTAAGGTATACAAAGTTTATCTGCTCAGCTAACTTGTCCACTACTTTTACCCCTTGTTGGGCTTCAGCCGCCTGACTCGATGAAACCAGTGCTATATCATCAACAGTTTTTGAAACTTCAATGGCTGATTTAGATGCGTCTCCAGCAATAGAGCTGACGTTGTTTGTAGATTTTAGTATAGCTGAGGACAGATCATAGAAATTCTGTATAAGATTTTTTGTATCAGCAAGAGCTAAATTCACAAAAGATGCCAGTTTGCTAATGTATCCGTAGTTTCCCACTTCAATCTGGCTTGAATAATCGCCTTGATTTATCTTCTCAAGATCCTTGTTTATTTTACTAATAATTCTTTTAAAAGTCATATCGGTTGCTGTCTTGATTATAAGAGCTACAATAATGCAGGTTCCTGCGCTGGAAAAGAACGCAGGTGGTCGGTCAGTCATTTTGTAGCTGAATAGTCCCAAACCGATAGCAATAACAAAAACAATAAAATATGCCACTCTGATAGGGTTAATAAGTTCCTTGAAAGAACTCTTCATAAGGATACCTCCATTAT
The DNA here is from genome assembly GCA_964409165.1 of uncultured Oscillospiraceae bacterium. Taxonomy (GTDB): domain Bacteria; phylum Bacillota; class Clostridia; order Acetivibrionales; family Acetivibrionaceae; genus CAYPCH01. Next base: position 27,104 of record CAYPCH010000023.1, read on the forward strand.
ATTTTTAAAAGAACATAAATAAAAGATTTGGTATTATTATAGTAATGAATTCATGCGACATGTATAGTTTTAATATATATATATTTTCTATATCAAAACTATAAAATCCTCTTTTTTTATTATTTTATTTTATACTAATCACGAAAAAGGTTACATAAAACCATAAATAAAACTCTTAAAGTAGAGTTTGCCAAAATAGATGATAAATTATGGCAATGGACAGTTTTCGCCTATTATGCAGTTAATAATTATCTTTGATATGACGATAATTATAACGAAGTAAAAGTAAAAAAGCAAAGGACAAATCATTAATAATTATGGGGTGTACTAAGAATGATCAAAAAAACATATATTATGTTAATAAAAAAATTAAAGAAAATTAATATTATTGGTGTTTTTAAAAAGCTTAAAGAAAAGACATTAGCCATAATTGGATTTATTGTCGAGAACTTAAAGCTTATAAGAAAAATCAAAGTTAAGTACAGATTATTGGTATCATTCCTGATTTTGTCCATAATACCTTTAATAATTCTTGGCGTGGTTTCTTTTAGACTTTCAAAAGAATCCATCAACAAAAAAATAGAATCATATTCTGTTGAAATATTGGATCAGGCAAAAAATAATGTTTACAACAACATAGACAAGGTTGGAACTTATGCTTCCGAAATTTCTGATTCAGTCGATACTCAGAGTAATATGACAATTCTTAATAAAGGTGCAGATGAGAATGAAGAACTGAAAGCTACAACGGAATTAAGAAGTATATTATCAAGAAAACTCGCTTCGGTAAGTTCTATAAGTTTTGCAGGTATATATTTGGAAGGCAAAATAGCAGACTATTCAATTAATCATGACCTTCATGAGTATTTAAAAAGTGAAGAGGCAACAATTAAGGAAATTGCAAGAACAGGACAAGGAGCACCTGTTTGGACAACAATAAAATATGCTGAATCTTATTATATTATCTGTACAAAAGTTATAAATAGCACAAATACAGGGAAAGAACTTGGTTGCATTTTTTTGGGGTTAAAAAATGAAAGTTTTTTGGATGTATATGAAACCATAAACCTTGGAGATGGTTCCGACCTGTTTATCATTGACTCTGAGGGGAGCTATGTTTCGAACAGGAGCGAAGAAGGATTGGGAGAAGTCTATGAAGAGGAGGATTTAATCAAGCTGTTGATGAATGCGAACAAGGTTTCAGCGACTTTTGATTATAATAATACTTTGGTTTCTTTCAAACCTGTTGACAAAACTGATTGGTTATTGATAAGCAGAATTCCGTATGCATATATTAACAAGGAAGCTGACCAAATAATGCTATGGGTAATAGTTGTAATTATAATATGTACTCTAGTCTCCGTTTTATTCTCATTAATCATATCCTTGAGCATATCAGTACCTTTGGAAAAGATGACAAAGCTGATTAAGCAGGCTGAACAAGGAAACTTGGCGTTAAGTATTGAAGATGATAACGGGGATGAATTTGCGGATGTAATCAGGGGATTTAATAATATGCTCGGAAGTATCCGTAAACTTATTGGACAGGTAGGCTATTCAACTCAAAAGGTTTTGGGGAATTCTGTGCTTGTTAACACATCAGCAGATCAATCCTATATTGCTTCAAAACAAATAAGCGAAGTTATACAACAGGTGGCTATAGGAGCTTCAGAACAAGCTGAAAATGTTGCTGACTGTGCGGATAGTATACGATTACTATCAGAAGGCATCAATGTTGTTGAAGATAATATGGAGACAGTAGCTATGGTGGCAAGCAGCACAAAGGAGCTTAGCCAGGATGCTCTTAAAATAGTGAAATCGCTCAATGATAAAGCTTATCAGACAAGCACTGCTTCCGGTCAAGTAATCCAGGACATTACTGTTTTAAGTAAAAGCATGGAGCAAATAGTGAAAATAGTGAAAACTATTTCACAGATTGCAGACCAGACAAACCTTTTATCGCTAAATGCAACTATTGAGGCTGCAAAAGCAGGTGAGGCAGGAAGAGGCTTTTCAGTTGTTGCAAGTGAGATAAAAAAGCTTGCTATACAGTCTAAGTTCTCATCTGAAGAAATCAGGGGCATAATTACCAATATTCTTGAGAAGACCAACAATACCAAAAAGGTTGCAGACAGTGCAAACAGTATAGTAGTTGAACAAATGAGCATTGTAAAGCAAACAGACGATTCCTTTAAAGCAATATACAATTCAATGGAAAGTCTTATGCAATGCGTTACGGATGTTTCCGTCAAGATTAATGATGTTCTGAAATCAAAGGAGAATGTTTCGGAATTCATTAGTAACATTTCTGCAATTTCTCAGGAGAATGCGTCGATATCTCAGGAAGTTTCTGCTACAACCCAGCAACAGACTGCATTTTCCGAAGAATTATCAAACCTCTCAAGAGGGCTTGACGAAATGGCGAAGAAGCTTTATGAAGCAATATCTGTTTTTAAAGTAGAGTAAATTGAAATGGTAAATTTATATAAAATGTCGTATATTGTCTATAAAACTGTTTTGTTTTTTCAATTCTCTGTCAAAAGGCATAAAAGTATGATAGTATAGTAATAAGTGAAATAGTAACGGAAGTTATACTTTCAACATTACATAACATCATACAAAAATACAAAAGGAAAATATTTTTTGTAACGTTTTGATAGAGGTATAGGTATAGATATGGGAAGAGAAAGGGTAATATTTCTTGTTGATATGAATGCGTTTTTTATTGCCTGTGAAATGGCCAGAAATCCTGAGCTGAAGGGCAAGCCAGCGGCAGTTGCGGGGGACCCGAAAAAACGTACGGGTATTGTTCTTACTGCAAACTACGAGGCACGCAAGTATAAAGTAAAAACTACCATGCTTATACATGAAGCTCGAAGATTATGCCCAAGTATTGTCTTTGTCCCGCCTGACCACAAACACTACGAAAAGATGTCAAAGGAAGTAATGAATATTCTGTCGGAGTACTCTCCCGTAATACAGCAAAACAGTATTGATGAGGCTTGGATGGATATGACGGGATGCGAAGCTTTATTCGGCAAGCCTGTGGATGCTGCAACTAAAATCATGAAGGATATAATGGATAGACTTGACCTTTGGTGTTCTATCGGCATTTCAGAGAACAAATTTCTTGCCAAAATGGCATCTGAGCTAAAAAAGCCCTTAGGCATTTCTGAACTGTGGAAGAAGGATTTGAAGGATAAACTTTGGCCTCTTTGCGTAAGAGAGATGTATGGTATTGGAAAACAGACCGAAAAAACTCTTCAGGCACTTGGAATGTATACAATAGGTGATATAGCTGTATGTGATGCGAAGCTTCTCGGTAAGGTTCTGGGAAAGCGTGGAATAGAAATACACAAACTGGCTAATGGCGAGGACTATTCTTTTGTAACTGAAAATCCCGAGTGTAAGAATAAATCCGTCAGCAGATCTACAACACTAAAAAGTAATACTACTGACCTTGAGTATGCAAAGACAGTTTTGATGACATTATCTGAGGAAGTAGGAACCGAGGCAAGAAAGAAAAACTATAAGGGCAAAACCGTATCCATAGTGATAAAATACAGCGACTTCAAAATATTGAACAGACAAAAATCAATGCAACCTACATATCTGACTAAAGACATATACAATATAGGAGTGGAATTGCTCGGGGAAAACTGGAATGCGAGCCGTCCTGTAAGGCTTATAGGTATTGCATTAACCAATATTTGTGATGAAGCCGAACAGATATCCATATTTGATATGTCTGGAGGTCAAGTATATGATAGTAAAGATGAAAAGCTGGAAAAGGCTGTTGATACAATAAGGGAAAGATTTGGTGCAGATGCTGTTAAAAGAGCAAAAGTACTTAAGAATGGTGTAGTGTAATGGTAGATATACCTTTTTATTTTATATTTTTAATCGTCGTTTTAGTCTGGTTTTTTGCAAGGTTTGTCATAATCGTAAAAAACAAGACCTTTAATATTTTCAGAGAGCTTTACTTCTCTGCCTTCATAGTATATTTTCTTATGGTTATCAGTGTTACCTTTTTTCCTATGATAATCTTTTTTGGAGATCAATCTTTCAAAAGCTTAAACCTAATCCCCATGACAGAAACAATTGACATGTTTAATAGAAATTTGGAGAGTGCACTTTTTAATGTTGTAGGCAACATTCTGATGTTTATGCCCCTGGGGTTTTCAATTCCTGTAATGTACAAAAAAGGTGAGAATTTGGGTAAGGTTATTTTATACGGACTATGCGGGTCGCTTCTTATTGAGAGCCTACAGTATTTTATGAGCATCAGGATAACCGATATAGATGATGTGATTTTTAATACAATCGGTGCTGCATCAGGATATGCAGTTTTTAAATTTACAAAGGCAATCATGAAAAAGGTTAAGCTGACAAGCTTGGTTCAAAAGCTTCAGTATCAGGGGAATCAGAGTGTTATATTAACAGCGCTGAAACCACTGTCGATTATTGTTATATTGAGTTTTACTGTGGTTTTTGGTGCCATTTATAATGTTACTTATTCTTCCGAGCTTACCGACAAGGAACTTGCTATTATGTGCCTTGGTCTTCAAGATGGCAAGTTTATTTTATCAAAGGATCATGATGATAGAAGGTATATTCTTACAAGCGGCAAATATGATAATTATGAACTGCTGGAGGTTGAAACCTTTGAGAAAGTTTTCCGTACAAGATATTTTGCATTGTCTTCCGATAGCATTAAAATAGAGAATAATGAAAGCTCATATAATCTTGAAATAGAATATAAAGGGTCGACAGATAGCTATGTTAGTTATATTTACGGTAATAGTGCTGAAGTTTCTAAAATATCTATAAAATATAAAGATAAAGAATATTCAGAGGACATATCCGCGTCCCCTTACTTTCTTGTTGTGTATCCATATGAAACAGATGATTACATGGATATGGCAGAGAATTTGGATATCAGGTTTTATGATGGGGGAGGGAAAGATATAACAAGCCTTTTCAGAAAGCAGTAAATAGACTCATATAAATTGCTGTAAATAATTGAAACATCAGATAATGTAATAACAAATAATGGAGGTGCTGTTTATGCCTTATACAATCAATGGTATTGGCAGTTGGTATTATGGCAGGAAAAATGAAAATACTTATGAGGGACAATGTGAATTCTGCGGCGTCCATACACATTTAAGCTCTTATGATACCACAAAGTTTTTTGTGTTTGTGTATATACCTGTGATACCCTTAGGAGGGAAACGGGTTTTGGACGAATGTCCACACTGTAAAAAGCACCGTGTCATGAGTCTCAAAGATTGGGAGAAGTTTAAAGAAGAAACAATGGATTCCCTTTATGCAAAATGGATTGAAGAGCCGAATAACATTGAAAACACAATGAAGTTGCTTCAAGCAATAGCATACTACAAAAGCTTGGACAGACTAAAAACCATAGCCCCGGATATACGTTCCCATTGCTCACATAATGCGGAGGTAATGAACCAGTTAGGTCTGATGTATTCGTTGTTCAATGAGTTTGAAGAGGCGCAAGCTGCTTTCAATACTTCGCTTTCGGTAGAACAAAACAGAGATGTCAGTGAAAATCTTGCAGAGGCTTTAATGAAAGATCTCAAACCTGAAGAAGCTGAGCGTTTGGTTGAACATATTATTGAAGAAAGGATTATGGACAGGATTTATTATATTCGTTTGCTTATTGAGTCATATCAATATAATGGGGATCATAGTTCTGCACTGGCAGTAATAGAGAAGTTTGAAACTGCCTTCCCTGAATTAAAAAACAACAAAACTATAATAACATACAGAAGAAAATCAGAGCGCTACCATGATAAACAGCGTAGTATAAAGGGTTCTTTAATTAAAGATAATTTAATCAAAAGGGATAAAAAGGATAAAAAGCATTTATCATTTATACTTCCAAAACTTATTTTTCCTGCTATTGTTACGATTGTATTGATCATTTACGTGATAAGTGCATTTATAATAGGTTTATCAAGAGAAGTATATCTGGTGAACGGTTTGAATAAACCCTACACTGTTGAAGTTAACGGCAAGAGTATAAAACTTGAATCTATGAGCAGAAAGAAGGTTAAACTGGCGGAGGGCACTGCAAAATTTGGTATATTGGATATGAATACTTATAGGCAGGATATGACTATTTACATAAAAACACCTTTTTGGTCACGTCCTTTAAACAAACCTTTACTGGTTGTAAATCCTGACAGAACTGCTGTGTTTTTATGGGAAGAAACACAGTATACAGTTGATTATATAAGTAGTAACTATAAACCCAATTACCGTTTCTATACAGGCAAGAGCTTTTATAACTTGAAAAGTGTGAATTATCTATTTGAAGATTTTCCTGAAACTCTTATGATGCAGGAAGGATCAAAAAAAACCAAAACCAACTTTATTCAGTTGGATGAAGATTATTTGAAATCAAACTACATGTATATTCTTAGTGAGCTTGAACAGGATGTTGCCGAGTCGTATGCAAAATCACGGTTACATTATGAGCCTGATAATGAAGTGAACCTTTATGTTTATTTGTCCTTATGTGATAAAGAAAGCGGCATAAACTTCTTAAGAACAAAATTGGCTCAAAGACCTGTAATAATTAACTGGCACAGAATTTATCAAGATTATATGCAAAGGAATGACCCCTCACATGATTTGGTAGAGGAGTACTCTGATTATTTGGAAAATGAAAAGGATAACAACGCACTTTACTATCTTTTAAGCAGAGTATTGGAAGAACCCAAAGAAGCGGAGGATTTATTGCTAAAGTCTATTGAAGGCAGTGACCCATGTCCCTATGGTTATTATGGATTGGCGTATCAGAGGATGTCAGAAGGAAATTACGAGGAGGCTTTGAGGTTTGCAGAAGAGGCTGTAAAAGCTTTGCCGGAGCAGATGGCTTTTGAGAGTGTTCATGAAGATGCGATGCTGGCGCAAGGGAGATATGATGATTTATTGCAAAAAAACAAACTTTTGCGAGAAGCAGACCCATACGACGGTAATTTAGCAGAAAGAGAAATACGTTTACATATGTACAGAGGTAATACTGACAGTGCACAAAATGCTATTTCCAAATATGTGAGCCTGATTGAAAAAGAATATAAGGGATATAAAGAGTATGAAGGCTCTGTGCAAATTTGGGATAATTATTTAAAAGGAGTTATTGCATATTGTTCAAATGATGTGACAGCCTATAGCATGGCAATTGAAGGAATTGAATCACCTCAGTTTGCTTTTGAGAATGCGTTCATTAAAGGTGAGTTTGACAAGGCTTTAACAATTGCAACAGAAAATAGTTTTGACGGCTCATACTTTCTATTGCTTTATCTGGCACAAGATAACCCGGAGGAAGCTTCTAAATGCTTGGAACAGGCAATAAATATTCTCAAAAACGGAAATACAACTGAGCGTCTTTTGGCAGATTACCTTTCTGGAGCTAAAAATTGGGGAATAGAAGAGATAAAGTCGATAACAGTATTACCGGAAGCAAAACGTATTATTGTAGCTACATTAGGAAAATTAAATCCAGATTATCAGCAAGAACTTTTTGCATTTGCTAAAAAGCTTAACTATGACAATATATTCCCTTATCACTTTATTGAAAAAACAGTAGGGAATAATTAGATGGTCAGAATGATTGGATAGTCTGAAGGATTATGACCTGTATGTACTTGTGCTGGGGATAAGCTACTTTTCTCTAGCACATAACCCTTTGTTTTGCATATCTTACTAGTAGGTTTTAAATATAGATGAAGGTATTGAGCTTAATGGAGGGGGTTTCATGTCAAAAGGAAAGATAAGGCACATGTTTCTTGGTGGTAACACATGTCAAGGATTTTTCAGCTACTACGATTATATATTAAGACAGGAAGATGCTACAAAAATATTCTGCATTAAAGGTGGTCCGGGTGTTGGAAAGTCAACATTTATGAAGAAAATAGGGGAAGAAATGTTAGATAGAGGCTATGATGTTGAGTTTATGCACTGTTCAAGTGATAATAACAGCCTTGACGGTGTTGTGATTCCTGCAATTAAGGTAGCTCTTTTGGATGGAACCGCACCACATGTTGTGGAGCCTAAAAACCCTGGAGCGGTGGACGAAATAATAAACCTTGGTGACTTCTGGAATGAAGCAGGTATAAGGGATAACCGGGAATACATAATAATGGACAATAAAGAAGTTGGAAGGACTTTCAAGAGGGTATACAGATACATAAAAGCTGCGTATTCAATATATGAAGATAATATTGATATAATAAGCCAATGTATTGAAAATGCAAAAGTAAATGAGGTTTCGGAGGAATTAAGGTTCGAGGTTATAGGAGACAGAGGAATAACTTTATATGAAGGTAAAGATAGACGTCTTTTTGCCAGTGCAATAACTCCAAATGGTCTTGTAAATTATCTCGACACAGTGCTTGATACCGAAAAGGTATACGTTATAAAAGGCAAACCCGGAACAGGAAGTGAGAGAGTCTTGGGGAAAATAAAAGATGCGGCTGTTGAAAGAGGTTTTGATGTTGAATCCTTTTACTGCGCATTAAGCCCGCTTAAGCTTGAACACCTTGTAATACCAGAGTTAGGTGCTTCAATTACAACATCGAATGAATTTCATAACACAAATGTAAAGAATTCAGATGAAATAAATCTTGATGATTATCTTGATAATTCGTTAATGGAGAAATATCGGGAAATTTTAGAAAGCAACAAGGCCATTTTTGACACCTTGTTGGATAAAGCAGTGAAAGCAGTTGCTAAGGCAAAATCGGTTCATGACAGTATGGAAAGCTATTATATACCCAATATGGACTTTGATTCTGTGCAGAAATGCCTTGAATCAACTTTGGCAAGGATTCTGAAATATTCTCAAGAGCTATAAGTGAATTTTAGAACCGATAAATACAGTGGCAGCAGAAGAGTCAATAAATAAAATTCTTCTGCTGCTGGAAAT